>CANRZQ010000284.1 GCA_947644475.1 uncultured Muribaculaceae bacterium | reverse complement strand
CTCCACAACCCCATCGAATACCGGGGCGACGAGCGCGGCCGGGTCACATCCGTCGTGCTCCAGCGCATGACCCTCGGCGAGCCCGACGCCTCGGGACGCCGCTCGCCCGTGGCCGTCGAGGGCGACACGGTCGAACTCCCCGTCGACGAGGTGATTGTCTCCGTCGGGGTCTCGCCCAATCCCCTTATCCCCCACTCGGTAGAAGGCCTCGGCATATCGCGCAAAGGCACCATCGAAGTCGACGGCGACATGCAGTCGTCCATTTCCACCATCTACGCCGGCGGCGACATAGTGCGCGGCGGCGCCACCGTGATTCTCGCCATGGGCGACGGCCGCCACGCCGCCCAGGCCCTGGCCCAAAAACTCGAAAAATAGCATTTAAGGCATCACAGGCTTCATAGGCATCCTATGATTCCTAAGCCCCCTAAAAAAGCCAATAAAAAAAGCCGCGCTCCGAGGAGCACGGCCTTTTTATTTCAGTAAGTCCGGTTATTAACCGTTTACTTTCTTCATGTGAGCGATGAGATCGAGCACTTTGTTGGAGTAGCCGATTTCGTTGTCGTACCAAGAGATAACTTTGACGAATTTGTCGGTCAAGTATACACCGGCGTTAGCGTCGAAGATCGAGGTGAGGGTGCAGCCGAGGAAGTCGGAAGAAACGACAGCATCTTCGGTGTAGCCGAGCACGCCTTTGAGTTCGCCTTCGGCTGCTTCTTTCATGGCAGCGCAGATGGCTTCTTTGGTAGCGGGTTTCTCGAGGTTGCAGGTGAGGTCAACAACAGATACGTCGAGGGTGGGGACACGCATCGAGATACCGGTGAGTTTGCCGTTGAGGGCGGGGATTACTTTACCAACAGCCTTAGCAGCGCCTGTCGACGAGGGGATGATGTTGCCGGAAGCGGCACGGCCACCACGCCAGTCTTTCATAGAAGGACCGTCGACGGTTTTCTGAGTAGCGGTTGTGGAGTGAACGGTAGTCATGAGGCCTTCAACGATGCCGAACTTGTCGTGGAGCACCTTGGCGATGGGGGCGAGGCAGTTGGTGGTGCAAGAAGCGTTGGATACGAACTGTGTGCCTTTAACGTAGGTGTTTTCGTTTACGCCGCAAACAAACATGGGGGTGTCGTCCTTGGAAGGAGCGGACATAACCACGTATTTTGCGCCGGCTTCGATGTGAGCCTGTGCTTTTTCTTTGGTGAGGAAGAGGCCGGTGGATTCAACGACATATTCTGCGCCAACTTCGCCCCAAGCGATTTCTGCGGGGTTCTTGCAAGCAGTAACGCGGATAGCCTTGCCATTGACGATGAGGAGGCCTTTTTCCATGTCATAGTCAACAGTGCCGTCGAAACGACCGTGCATTGTGTCGTATTTGAGCATGTAAGCCATGTAGTCAACGGGAAGAAGGTCGTTGATGGCGACAACTTCGATGTCGTCGCGTTTGGTAGAGGCGCGGAACACGAAGCGTCCGATGCGGCCAAAACCATTAATACCGATTTTTGTCATAATATATTAATATAAGTAGGGTTGAATTTATATCCCAAAGTAAATGCGCACGAACAACCCGGACGAGACCGGGCTTCTTAATTCGGCACCGCAAAGGTAATAATTTTTTTCCTAATATCAACTATTAATTATAGAAAAATTTATTTAATTATTCCGAATCGCTTGTTTTAAATAATTTTTGTACTTTTGCGCAGTGAAAAAATCCTCCGGACATATAGATGTATCAGCCGGCGAGGCCGGGCTTATCCGTCAGATTAAAGACGGGAACATTTTAGCGTTCAATGCTTTATACAAACTATATTTTCACCGGATATACAGTTACTGCCTGCAGTTTACCAAGTCGAGGCACGATGCCGAGGACATTGCGCAGGAGGTGTTCACTCAATTGTGGGTAAAGCGCCGGATGATAACGGCTGAGGACTCCGTCAAGGCATTGCTGTTTGTGATTGCCCGGAATTTTCTGGTCATGAGTTTCCGAAAGAATATCAACTCGCCGTTTTTCGAGGATTACATGGAATATTGCAATAACATTGCACACCACGACGTTTCACTTACCGAGTATGACGAATTTGTCGCGTCGCTCAATAAATATATATCGGAACTTCCCGACAAGCAGCGTCAGATTTTGACTCTCAGCAAGTTCGAAGGCCTGCCCAATAAAGAGATTGCCCGGAAAATAGGCATTAGCGAGCAGACAGTGAAAAATTATCTAAGCCTCGGCCTCAAACATTTGCGCGAGCGCATGAAACCGATGCTGTCGGCCATAATCGCCATCATCGCGTTCTTTCGGTTTATTTTATAATTCATATATGAAAAGACTAATTGGCAAATACAGAAGCGGCTCGATGACGCCGCAAGAGTTTGAAGAACTTCGCCGCCGCTCCAATGAGATTGGCGACGATGAGTTGGCCAACGCCATATATGAAGACTGGATGTCGTTTGCAGCCGATGAACCTGTCGACGACGAGGCCCGGCAGAGGATATACTCCCGCATCGCGTCGGGTTATTTCAACCGACGTCCGTCAATAGTGAGCCGTGCGCTTCGCGTGGCCGCCGTTGCGGCAATTGCGATAATTGCCGGAGCGGGAGCATTTCTTTTCATGCAGCATGTCAATTCCTCAGGAGCCGAAGCGGCCCTTGCCGCTGTATCGACAGGCCCGGGCGAACGGGCCACGGTAAAGATGCCCGACGGCTCGGCCGTGAGCCTTAACGGCAATTCTACCATGGAATATGCCCTTGCCGACTTTGCCGGCAACGCCTCGCGGCGGGTGCGCTTCTCCGGGGAGGGACTGTTTGACATTGCCGCGGCCGACGGCAAGGCGTTTATCGTGGAGACGCCGACCGTGGACGTAACCGTAAAAGGCACCGTCTTTAATTTAGAAGCGGCAAAAGACCGCGACTACACCACCCTCGCCCTGCTCGAAGGCCGCGTGTCGATTAAATCCGGCGGCTCGGGTCAAGAAGTGGAAATGTCGGCTAATGAAAAGGCCGTTGTCAACAACCTCACCGGGCAGATAGCCGTGTCGCCAATCTCCGACAACGACAACCCCACAGGCTGGAACACACAAAAACTATTCTTCAAAAACGCGCCTATGCGCCAAGTAATATCCCAAATTGAGAAAAATGCGGATTGCCGCCTTATCGTAGCCGACAGCCTGCAAGATAAACATTTCACCGGCCTTATCCCCATCTCCAACGTCGGCAGCGCCGCCATAATCATCGAAAAGGCCTTCAACACCACCGTAACAATCAGCCGGGACTGTATTATGT
>CANRZQ010000283.1 GCA_947644475.1 uncultured Muribaculaceae bacterium | reverse complement strand
AACAAGTAAAACGAACTCAAAATCGAACTCTCTCCCGAAGTGGCTCACGGCCATTACTCCAACCTCGCCGTAATCTCCCACTCGCCCAACGAATTCTTCCTCGACTACATCGCCGTGGTGCCCAACATGCCCCAGGCTAAGGTGCAGGCCCGCATCATCATGGCTCCCGAAAATGCAAAGAACCTTCTCTTTGCCCTCCGCGACAATATCGCAAAATACGAAGCCACTTTCGGTGAAATCGAACACAAAACTCCCAAAAACGGCCAGAACGGCAACTTCCAGGCATGATCCGCCCCAACGACCTGACAATATATAACTCGATGTCGCGCATAAAAGAGCGCTTCACGCCCATTCATCCCGAAAGCGTGGGCATGTATGTGTGCGGCCCCACGGTGTATGGCGACGGCCACCTCGGCCACGCCCGCCCGGCCATTACCTTCGACATCGTGTTCCGCTACCTGCGCTATCTCGGCTACAAGGTGCGCTACGTACGCAACATCACCGACGTAGGCCATCTTGAGCACGATGCCGACGAAGGCGAGGACAAGATTGCAAAGAAAGCACGTCTCGAGCAGGTCGAACCCATGGAAGTGGTGCAATATTACCTCAACCGCTACCATCATGCCATGGATGCGCTCAATGTGCTTCCTCCATCAATCGAGCCCCACGCTTCCGGACATATCATCGAGCAAATCGAATACATAAAGTCGATTATCGATGCCGGATACGCATATGAGAGCGAGGGGTCGGTGTATTTCGACGTGCCCAAGTTCAACCGCGACTTCGGCTACGGACGCCTCTCGGGACGCAACATCGACGAGTTGCTTGCCACTACGCGCGCACTCGACGGACAGTCCGAGAAGCGCAACCCCACCGACTTTGCCCTCTGGAAAAAGGCTGCGCCCGAGCATATAATGCACTGGCCGTCGCCTTGGAGCGAGGGATTCCCCGGCTGGCATCTTGAATGTTCGACCATGGGCGAGAAATACCTCGGAGCCGAATTCGACATTCACGGTGGCGGCATGGACCTGAAATTCCCCCACCACGAGTGCGAGATAGCACAGTCGGTGGCCCACCAGGGGCATCAGGCCGTGCACTATTGGATGCACAACAACATGATCACCATCAATGGCAAGAAGATGGGCAAATCGCTCGGAAATTTCATCACCCTCGATGAATTTTTCACAGGCAGCCATCCCCTTCTCGCTCAGGCCTACTCGCCTATGACCATCCGCTTCTTCATCCTCCAGGCGCATTACCGCGGCACCGTCGACTTCTCCAACGAAGCGCTCCAAGGTGCGGAGAAGGCGTTGAAGCGTATGCTCGAAGGCTATCGCCGCTTGCAGAATCTCAAGCCGTCGGAGCAATCGACAATCGAGGTGGCCGACCTTATGGAGAAATGCCAGGCTGCCATGGACGATGATTTCAACACGCCCATCGTGATCTCGCATCTCTTCGATGCCTGCCGCGCGATAAATGCCGTGAACGACGGCAAGGCCACAGCCACTGCCGCCGACATCGACGTGCTCCGCCGCGCTTTCGACACTTTCCTTGTCGAGATTATGGGCGTGCGCACCGAGATGGCCGCATCCGATGACAATTCCGAGGCTATGCGCCCCTTTGAGCAGGCTGTCGACCTCTTGCTCGAACTGCGCAAGCAGGCCAAGGCCAACAAGGACTGGGCCACATCCGACCGTATCCGCGACCGTCTTGCCGAAATCGGCTTCTCTGTCAAGGACACCAAGGACGGAGTGGAATGGAGCCTTAAATAATGCACGATGCACATTCACGATGCACGATTATCAATTCTCAAATTATGATTTGAATGACCTCGGCTGAGTTCTCGGAAATCATATTAAAGCATCTACCATACGCCCCTAACGACCAGCAGCTGGCTGTCGTAGGGGCGTTGGCCCGCTTTTGCTCTCCCGAGGCTCCGCAAGAGGCCGTGTTCGTGCTCAACGGATATGCCGGCACGGGGAAAACCTCGCTCAGCGGCGCGCTCGTAAAAGCCCTCGAAGAAGTGGAGCGGCAGGTTGTGCTCATGGCTCCGACCGGACGCGCCGCCAAGGTGTTCAGTTCGTATTCAGGCCGTCGTGCATCCACTATTCACCGCAAGATTTACCGTTATCCAGGAGCGTCGTCGGGAGGCTCCGGCTATTTCCCTGCTGAAAACACGGCCACCGACACACTTTTTATTGTGGATGAGGCCTCGATGATTACCGGCGCGGAGGCATCGGGGCGCAATTTGCTCGAAGACCTTATCCACTACGTATACGCGCAGCCCGGATGCCGCCTGCTTCTCATTGGCGACACCGCGCAACTTCCGCCGGTCGGCTCGCCGCAATCGCCGGCCATGTCGGCCGACGTGCTCCGCGGCTTCGGCCTGCGGGTAAGCCGCGCCACCCTTACGGCCACTGCGCGCCAGCAAGCCGGGTCGGGTATTCTCTATAATGCCACGCAGTTTCGCCGCGACATGCGCCTCGACCCCATTCCGCTCCCGCATATTGTAACGGAAGGATTCAACGATATATCCGAACTTGCCCCCGAGGACATGCCCGAAGAACTGTATACTGCTTACAGCCGCGACGGGATGAACGAGACTATCGTTATCACGCGGTCGAATCAGCGGGCCACTGGCTTCAACCGAGAGATACGCGCGTCGGTGCTTTATCTGGAAGAAAGCCTTAGCCGTGGCGAGTTGCTCATCGTGGCCAAGAATAATTATTTTTGGACAAAGAAAATCAAGGAACTTGATTTTGTGGCAAACGGCGACTCGCTCGTCGTGGCCGACATTAATTTCACTGAAAAGAAATACGGATTCGAGTTTGCCGATGTGGAATTGTCGCTGCCCGAATCCGATTTGCGCTTAAATGCCAAGATTATCCTCGACTCGCTTACATCCGACACCCCCGGCTTGCCTCATGACAGCCTTTCACGGCTGTATTACGACATACTTGAAGACCCGGACCTTTTCACAGCCTCCACCCCGGCCGACGTCCGGCTTAAATCCCTGGTCTCCAATCCGTATTGGAACGCCCTTCAAGTGAAATACGGCTATGCCGTGACGTGCCACAAGGCCCAGGGCGGCCAGTGGCGCAACGTGTTTGTCGACATGGGCTTCATCCCGCCCGAAGCCATGGGCCTCGAATTCTACCGCTGGCTATACACTGCCGTTACCCGCGCCCGCTCGCGCCTATTTATCCTCAAATAGAATTATCCGAACAATCGAATACTCGAATATTCGAACTTCCCCAACTTCCCAACTTCCAAACTCCCCAACTT
>CANRZQ010000282.1 GCA_947644475.1 uncultured Muribaculaceae bacterium | reverse complement strand
ACATCTACGACCTCACCGAAGACTTCTCCGCCGACCACTCTGTTGAATTCTGCCGCCTCTACCGCCACAACGGCGAATGGAAAATCCAGGCCCTCGGCATCGGCCACAAGGGCGGCCTCGAAGAACTCGTCGCCAAATTCACATAGGCACGAACGCAAGCATAGGCAGGAACGCAAGCCTCCGGCTTGCGAAATATTTCACAAGCCGGAGGCTTGTGTTCCTATAAGATTGCAACGTTGCAAGCATCGTAAAACCCGGCGGCTGCGCTTAATCTTATAATATTGCAGAATTGCCGAGATATGAATATAAAATGGTAAATTTGCAATGTAAAACAAAACTAAAAACGATCTTATGATAAATCTCGAAAAAGGACAGAGAGTAACCATTGAACTCTCAAAATTCACAATAGGTCTCGGCTGGGACACCAACCAGACCGACACCGGCTTCGACTTCGACCTCGATGCCTCCGCTTTCATCCTTGGCGAAAACAAGAAGATTCTCGCCGATGAATACTTCGTGTTCTACAATAACCTCAAGTCGCCCGACGGCTCCGTAGAGCACACCGGCGACAACCTCACCGGCGAAGGCGAGGGCGACGACGAAAGCATCAAGATAGACTTGACCCACATCGATCCCCGCGCCACCGAAATATGCTTCGTGGTGACGATACACCAGGCTGCCGAACGCCGCCAGAACTTCGGCCAGGTGCGAAACTCTTTCATTCGCATCTACAACAGCGAGACCGGCGAGGAAATAGCCCGCTACGACCTCGAAGAGGATTTCAGCGTGGAGACTGCCGTGGAGTTCGGCCGCCTCTACAAGAAAAACGGCCAGTGGCGTTTCGAAGCCATGGGCACAGGCTACAAACACGGACTTGATAAATTCCTTGAAAAATATAACTAAGCCATGGCTATAAAACTTGAAAAAGGTCAGCGAATCAACCTTGAAAAGTCAAATGGTTCGCGCATGACGCAATTTTGCGTGGGATGCAACTGGGGAGCAATCGTGACAAAAGGCTTCCTTGGCCTTACCAAAAACGTGCAGGATGTCGACCTCGACCTCAGCTGTGTGATGCTCGACGCCAACGGCAATCTCTGCGACCATATCTACTCGCCCCTATATCGCACCGACTTCCTCGGCCGCTACGGAATGCCTGCGGGCAAAGTTGACTCCAACGACTATGCCCTCCACCACTCCGGCGACGACCTCAAAGGCGACCAGAGCGGCGACGACGGCCTCGACAACGAAATCATCACCGTCGACCTCAATCGCGTGTCGCCAAACGTGCAGCAAATATTCTTCTTCCTCAACAACTGCGGCCGCGAGGACTTCTCGCAGATTCCCTACGCATCGATTCGCATGTACGAAGGCACGCCCACACGCGTAAAGGAAGTGTTTGCGCAGTACGACGTGGCTGCCGAGCCCCGCTATGCCGGTGCCACAGCCGTGATCATGGGCAAACTCTACCGCCACAACGGCGAATGGAAATTCTCGGCCATCGGCGACGCATATCCCGACCCCAACCTCTGCGAGACAATCCGCCGAATAGTAATGAATTACAAATAAGAAAATGAGAAAACTTCCCGTTTATCTTCTGCTCGACACTTCCGGCTCAATGTTCGGCGAACCGATCGAAGCCGTGAAAAACGGCGTGCAGGTGCTCGTAAGCACTCTCCGTTCCGACCCCTACGCCCTCGAGACAGCATATTTGAGCATAATCACCTTCAACAGTTCGGCTCAGCAGATAACCCCGCTTACCGAACTGGCTAACTTCCAGCAGCCAAACATCGACGCAAGCGGCTGCACCGCCCTGGGCGAGGCTCTCTCGCTGCTGGCTCACAAGGTCGACACAGAAGTGACAAAAACCACTCCCGAGAAAAAAGGCGACTGGAAGCCCCTGGTGTTCATCATGACCGACGGTGTGCCCACCGACGACATCCGCAAGGGCCTCGAGGAGTTCCGCAAACGCAAGTTTGGCATGGTCGTGGCATGTGCCGCCGGACAGGCTGCCGACACCAACGTGCTAAAACAGATCACCGAATGTGTCGTATCGCTCGACACAGCCGATTCCGCCACCATTAAATCATTCTTCAAGTGGGTGTCGGCATCGGTAAGCGCCGGCTCCATGAAAGTGGAGGAAACAGGCCGTGAAATGGGCACGCTCAGCGAATTGCCGCCTCCTCCCCCCGAGGTAAACATCGTGGTATAATTCTAAAAAAAGAAACATTATGGATTTTAACGAACTTAAAAAATCACTCCTCGAAGACGGAGTAATAGACGCGGCCGAAGTGGCCACACTGAAAAAAGAACTTTATGCCGACGGAATCATCGACAAGGACGAAGCCGAATTTCTCTTTGAACTCAACGATGCCGTTTCCGGCCACGAAAACGCTCCCGAATGGAACGATTTCTTCGTGCGTGCAATTTCCGATTTCCTTCTGGCCGACGAAGTGTCGCCCGGTGAGATTGATGCCGACGAATGTGCATGGCTTGTAGAGAAAATCGGAGCCGACGGCAAAGTCGACGGTGTGGAAAAGGCACTTCTGGCCAACTTGAAAAAGGAAGCCAAGGCTTTCCCTGCCGCACTCGAAGCCCTGCTCGGCTAATTTCACTCATATGCCGATACCCGGTGCAAAATAAGTATATCACAGCAGAGCGTTAATGCTTTGGGTGTAGGGACGCACGAGCCGTACGTCCGTTGCAATAATATTATTAAGCGGACGCACGAGCCGTGCGTCCCTACATCGTGATAGCCACTTTAATCAGTCACAGGATATCATTATCCGTAATAACAAGTAACACTGAAAGAATGGGACGCAGACTGCCCGTATATTTGCTAATCGACACCTCCGGCTCGATGAAAGGCGAGCCGATTGAATCTGTAAAGGTAGGCATCGAGGCGATGCTCAGCACGCTCCGTACCGACCCTTACGCCCTCGACACCGTGAGCATCAGCATCATCACCTACGACCGCGATGTGAAGCAAGTGCTTCCGCTCACGCCCATCGACCAAATTCAGATGCCCGAGATTGTGACACCCGACAGCGGCCCCACTCATATGGGCGCGGCTCTTGAAATGCTGTGCCACAACGTGGAGCGAGAGGTTGTGAAAGGCACGCCCGACCAAAAAGGCGACTGGATGCCAATCCTGTTTATCATGACCGATGGAAAGCCATCCGACATTCAGTTGTATAATCAGATGGTGGCCGAGGTGAAAAAACACCAGTTTACCAACATTGTGGCGTGTGCCGCCGGCCCCAAGGCTCAGACCGAGCCTCTGCGCCTGCTCACCGACAAGG
>CANRZQ010000281.1 GCA_947644475.1 uncultured Muribaculaceae bacterium | reverse complement strand
CTTTCTTGCCGCCGACGATATAGAAGCCGGGGGCGAGGGCGTCGATGTCGGCCTGAGAGGCGTTGCGTTTGAGGCATACGCCTTGCAGGTTGTAGATGTCGTTGGGACGTGCGGCATCTGCTGCGCCGTCGCCGAAAATGTCGTCGATGCCCAACTGTATCTCGCCGTCGGCGGTGACGGTGCATGAGGCGACGGCATCGGCATAGAGCGAGCGGGCGATAATGTCGGCGGTGCCTTCGGTGGCTCCCGTAAGGGTTACCACGCCATTGCCGTCGACTGTGGCCACTTCGGGGTTGCTCGACTCCCAGAAGATATATTCTTTGAGCGATGCGTCGGCGGGCTCGACTTTCACGGAGAATTTAATCTGGTTGTCGGCAAGATCTGCGCGAGAGGCCGGGGCATCTTCCTTGAGGATCTCAAGCACGGTGACGGGCACGAGCGAGATGCCTTCGAACTGGTACCAGCAGTCGGCGTTCTCATAAGCGCTGCGCGAATCTTCAAGCACATTGAGCTGAGCGTTTTGTGTGGAGAACACGTCGTCGGTTGCCACGGGAGGCTCAACGGCGGTGACGTTGATTGTTGAAATATTGTTGTTGCCGGCAAAGGCGTTGGCGCCGATTTCCGTTGTGCCGCAGCCTATGGTTATTTGGTTGAGGCTGTTGTCTTTAAAGGCATTTTCTCCGATGGTGGTTACATTCGACGGAATCACAACTTTATACAGTTTCGCTCCGCTGAAAGCATTGGCAGGAATGGTCTTGATGCCGGAGCCGAAAGTCACAGAAGTGATGTCACTGTGCCAACTCATGATTTCCGTAACCAGGTTGCCAAATTCAACTTCTTTGCCAATAGGCGTTCCTGTAATATTTCGGCCTATATAGACTTTAGTAGCGAAATAGCCATAAATGCCATAGCCTTGGGTGCCGATATAAAGGGGCTCGGTACTGTCGTTGATTTTTAAATTAGAGAACTTTATATTTTCAAAGGCCCATGAAGCAATATCCGTCACAGACGCCGGGATTGTGAGATTGTCGATGGTTCTAATCCCTTGTTTAATAAAAAAGGCCTCCCTGCCGATTGTCTTTAAATTCTCGGGAAGTATAATTTCTTTTTTTATGTCAGAACCGCGGAATGCGCAATCGCCAATAGACTCAAGGCTTGCGCCCAATTTTACCGAGGTAAGATTGCCATTGTCTCGGAAAGCGGAATTTCCGATAGTTATTACTGCGTCGGAAATCACAACTTCGTTTAACTGGTTTGTCGCAAAAGCGTAGTCCCCGATTGTAGTCAAGTTCTCTCCGAAAGTTATGGAGCCGATTTTATTTTTTTGAAATGCCCCGTTTCCGATGGTGGTAATGGAGGCCGGGAACGTTACCGAGGTGAGGGCATTGGAGTAGAAGGCGGAGTCGCAGATGGTCTTGATGCCTTCGCGGAATGTCACCGACGAAAGACTTGTTTCCTTAAATGCGTTTCTGGCTATGATGTTTACATCATACATGGTGTCGTCCAATTTCACCTTTGCAAGGATTGTGGCATTGGTCATGCTTTTTGCCGGTCCGAGCAGTACTGCGCTTTGGTTGGTCGGGTTTGTGGCGTATTTGAAATTGCCGTTGTTGGCGTGGATAATATCTCCGGCAGGGCATTTGATATTTTTGAACAGGACCCAGGAGTAATTCAACAGATAGTTTTCTACCGCATCGTCCTTTACGTGTAGAGTGCAATTGTCGTAAATCGAAGGTTCGTAGTCTAATGCGTCGAAAGACGACTGCTGCATGGCCGGAGCCTCGATGGGCTCGGCCACGATTGAAGTAAGGTCCTTGCAGCCCTTGAAGGCATCGGCTCCAATCGATGTGACAGATGCGGGGATGGTGTATTCTCCGGAAAGATTCAAAGAGGCAAAATAAATTTCGGTATAGTCCTCGGTTCGGAGGATTCCATCTTCATATACGGTGGGTGATTTTGTGTTGTACTTGATTTTGACGGCGGCATTCGCATCATCCATATTTAGACTCGATGGGTAGGCTAATTTATCGAGGTTGCAGCCGTAAAAAATATTAAAAACCGAAGTCACAGAGCTGGGGATAACAACTTCTTTGAGTCCTGTACAATTGGAAAAAGCATAGTCGCCGATATACGTCACGGAGTTGGGGATGTCGACAGATGTAAGGGACGAGCATCTGTTGAATGCCCTTTCGCCGATACGCGTCACGGAATTGGGGATGTCGGCAGATATAAGCGCCGAGCATTGGCTAAAAGCATAATTGCCGATAGAAGTCACCGAGTTGGGAATGTCGACAGATGTAAGAGCCGAGCACTCGGAGAAAGCAGATTCGCCGATAGAAGTCACCGAGTTGGGGATTTCGACGTTTGTCAGTTTACTGCAACCTCCGAACGCGCTGCTGCCGATAGTTTTAACGTTGCTTGGGATAATATAATCACCTTCGGCATCCAACGGTGCGAAATAAAAAGTATCCTCGCTCCAGAAGTAACCATTTTCGTAAGTAAATGATTCTTGTGGATTATATCTGATTACAAAATCTATGCCTGAGCCTGAGAAAGGATCGTTAATTGAAGACGGATATGCCACCTTCTTCAACGGGCAGCCTCCGAACGCATTATAGCCAACCTCGGTCATCGAGTTGGGGATGACGAAACTTGTCAGGCTGCTGCAATACCAGAACGCAAAGACACCGATAGAAGTCACCGTGTTGGGGATATCTATGCTTGTCAGTCCACTGCACTTGTCGAATGCTTTGTCGCCGATTGTAGTTACAGTATATTCATCTGTGCCATCGCTTACGATTGACGGTATTACAACTTTCCCCGAAATAGACTGGCCCTGTGACTTTACCTCGACCGTTTTTTTATCTTCATTAAGCACGGTGTAGGTGAGGGTTTGCCCCTCGTAGGTGTACTCGAAGTCGCGGGCCGAGAGTTGCGCCGGGAGCAGGGCGAGCAGCATCAGCCACAGGAGCGTCGGCAGCGAGGCCGAGGCTCGTTTGTGTAGTTTTTTAATCATTTTTTTGATTGGTTTGATATTGGTTTTTGAATAAGTAATTGGTTGCACGGCACAAAAAAAGCGCAGGAATCTGTATCTATTGCCATCCTACTATCAGAGGCTTCTCGCATTGCCTTGTCTATGTCGGACGGCAACGCAGAAGCCCACGCCTGTATATGCAACAATAGCGTTCGGCTACGCCTTTCACAAGGCAATATGCCGAATGCACGGTATTACATATCCACGGGCATCTACCGTTGCACAACCCTTGACATAGACATGAAATTTTGCGAGAATTCCAAGCAGTCAAGAATCAGCGCGGATAAACTCTAACTT
>CANRZQ010000280.1 GCA_947644475.1 uncultured Muribaculaceae bacterium | reverse complement strand
GGCACACTGTTCGTTAAGCCCGGTGTGCGACTTGTCGACACAGGCACCCTGCCCGAGGAGTGGCTGCCGGGGGTGAAATCGCTCGGAGAGTTCTATCTCAACGACCTGATGAAGGAGAAAGACATCGACTGGGTTTTTCTGTCGCCTGCCGCAAACCTCGGAAACATGTCCAAAGGCGAACGCACGGGAAAATACCGCGTGGGCAAAGACGATATGCTCACCGATAAAGATGGCAACAGTTTTATATCCGTAGAGGATTATGCTGCCGCCATGATAGACGAACTGCTCAACCCAAAGCATCACAAGGAACGCTTCACGGTAGCATACTGACAATGAATTGAAGCGGCATGCATTGACAGAACCTGGCATGCCGCTTCTTTTAAACACACATAATAATATAAGACATGGACAAGGCTTTTGAATTTCTAAATAAGCACAGGGATGTGGCTTTTGCTACGGTTGACGGCGACAAACCGGAGATACGAGTTTTTCAAGTGATGAAAATACAAGGGAAAAACCTATTTTTCGCCACATCTCCCAAGAAGAAGGTTTTTGCCCAGATGCAGCATAATCCTAATATTGAGATATTGGGAATGTCCGGAAATATTTCGGTGAAAATCAGCGGCAAGGTGATATTCGACCTTACCGACGATATTTGCCGTGATATATATGCCGGGAATCCGGTTCTCCCACGGCTTTACAAAGAATATACCGACCTCATTTACTTCCGCCTGGAACCAAAGGAACTGTTCTGGTTTGACCTTACGCCAACACCTCCCGAACAGATTCATATCGTATACGACAACAACAGATTCCCCTCACATCCGGCCCCGCGCTTGTAGACATGTCTGATACATCTCGCAAAATAAATTGATAAGCATTAACATACTAATCAATGTACATTAATATTATTGGCCCGGGGTTGGGCCTTATTCCTGTATTGTATGGGAGATAGGCCGGTCTGCTTCCTGAATTTACGGCATAAATATGATGGGTCGTCGTAATGCAGTCTTTCAGCAATTTCTTTCACGGTCAGTTCTGTTGTATCAAGCAGCATCTTAATCTCCAGCACTAATTGTATATTTATCTGTTCCTTTGCAGATACTCCTAAAATCCGTTTGGAGATTATATTCAGGTAATTGGGCGATATGTTTAGTTTCCTTGCGTAGAAAGCCACGTCATGCCGGCTGGCATAGTATCGGTTGAGCAATCCAAGAAAAATACTGGCAATAAGCCATGCCCTGTTTTTTGTGTGATTGGTTCCGAGCGTGCCGAAATGAGATTCCGCAAAATCTGTTATTATCATCATGAAATTCTCCACCTCATTACGCATCACCTTTTCGACAGTGTCCTCCGAACATTTGGCACTGAGCCATTCAACCGAAGCAAACCAGCGTTTTACCACATCGCGTGCATCTCTGTCCAACTTAAAAACCGGTGATGTGTATATGTACTCCCAAAAACGGTTGGATGTGATAAGAAAGGATAAATCCTGTGCGGCATCAAAGTCGACGGAGATGTATTTTGCCTGAAAATCCTCCGACATCCTTACAAGAACAGTTACTATGTCGAATACAATGAATGCCATATCACCCGAGTGCATGACACACCGGCCGGAATTGCTTGTGAATTCCATCTCCCCGCGTTCGCAAAACATTATAATACAGCCATCCACCGGAAGCATCTGCTTCACTTCCCAACTGTTCACATCTATTGCTCCGATGTGAAATTGCGAGACTCTCTCTGATGGTATTTTTCCTTTCATTATATCATATTATATCTGCAAAGTTACATATGATTGAGTATACGGACAAGTTTTGTTATAAAAAGTACCCGGATTGTGCAGATTTATACTATTAATAATTTCTGAATTGGCTGTAACTTTGCACTCTCAAATATCATCTGTATGGAAAGAGACAAACTTGATTTTGGCAACGGGAAAATAAAGCAACTCTTCATGGCTATGTTTTTCCCGACTTTGATAGGCATGTTCTTTAATTCGGCGTTAAACATCTGCGACGGCATGTTTGTCGGACATGGCGTGGGCAGCAACGCTCTTGCCGCCATCAATATCGTGGCGCCAATCTTCCTGATATGCACCGGTATCGGGCTGATGTTCGGCATCGGGGCATCTGTAATCGGGGGCATACGTATGGCTGAGGGAAACGTGAAGGCCGCAAGAATCATAATGACTCAGGCATATATTGCCGGGGCCATTATTTTCGGAGCGGTCATCATATGTTCTTTGCTGTTTACCCGTCCGTTGCTGTATCTGCTCGGTTGCAGTCCACTTCTTGAAGATCTTGCCACCGACTATCTGTTATGGCTGCTGCCGGGCCTGATGTTCTTCTACCTGCAATGTGCCGGAATGATGCTTATCAGGCTTGACGGCTCTCCGCGGTATGCAATGAGTGTGCAGATTGTGGGAGCGGTTCTTAACATTTTCCTTGACTGGTACATGGTTTTCCCTCTCGGACTGGGGATAAAGGGCGCATCTATGGCTACATCGATTTCCTGCACAGTCGCCGGAATTATGGTTGTGGCTTATTTCCTGTTTTTCTCCGACAAGTTGAAATTCTATCTTCTTCGCCTCACAGTGAAATCATTCAGATTATCTGTCAGAAACACAGGATATATGGTTAAAGTTGGCTTCGCCACTTTCATCGCCGAACTTGCAATAGGCGTGATGATGGTTACAGGCAATTACATGTTTTTATCGTTTCTGGGTGAAGACGGCGTGGCCGCATTCAGTGTCGGCTGCTATCTGTTCCCGCTCATATTCTCCATAAGCAATGCCGTGGCTCAGGCTTCCCAGCCGATTATCAGTTACAATTATGGCGCCGGACTCACAGGGCGCGTGCATCAGGCTTTGAATGTGGCATTGGTGGCCGCTATCTTCTGCGGGCTGGCAATATCCTTGGTGATGTGGGGCGGTTCCGGCATCTTGTCCGGCATTTTCCTCGATTCCACAGAACATGCCTATGAGATTGCAAAAGCGGGATTGCCGATGCTGGGGCTGTGCGCACTGCCTTTTGCACTTAACATCACATTCATTGGCTACTACCAGAGTTGCGAGCACGCCATACGCTCCACCATATATATGTTGCTCCGAGGAATCATCTTAATGATACCCGGATTCATTATTCTGCCTGAAATAATAGGAATCCCGGGCCTGTGGCTGGCTATTCCGGTATCCGAACTAATGACATTGATAATCATCGCGGCCTCTTATCGGACAAGGCGCGCCAAACCAAGGACCATATAAATCTCATGCTGCAATAAGTCAAGGAAGCGGGCGGCGTGCGCACCGTCCATTTGAGTATGGTGGAATTGAAATGAAACGGTGAGGGTGGTT
>CANRZQ010000279.1 GCA_947644475.1 uncultured Muribaculaceae bacterium | reverse complement strand
GCACACCCCTGCGTGAATTCCTTTGGAGCGAAGACATGGCCGACGCATCGGTACACGTACTCCTGAATGTATCGTTTGCCGACCTATCAAAGGGCAAGTCCGAAATCCGCAACACCCACATCAACGTTGGCACAGGCAAAGAACTCACCATCGGCGCGCTTGCCGAACTTATCCGCGCCGAAGTGGGATACGAAGGCGAGATACGCTGGGACGCGACAAAGCCCGACGGCACAATGCGCAAACTCTGCGACGTCACCAAACTCCATTCCCTCGGATGGACACACCGCGTCGAACTCCCCGAAGGCATCAGCCGCATCTACTCCTGGTATATCGACCAAAACAACCGTTAATTCGCAAAAAAATTTAAAATCTGCGTTTTAGCAATATCGATTTTAAACTTTTCCCTCCAATTTATTGTCTTATTTAGACAAATACAGGAATAAAAACCAAAATAAAATACACGTATGAGACTATTTCACATCGCAGGTATCGCCCTCGTTTGCGGCGCCCTGCTTATCGGAGAGACATCCTGTTCTTCTATGACACAGACCGGTAAAGGCGCCCTCATCGGCGGTGGCGGCGGCGCAGCAGTCGGAGCCGGCCTCGGCGCACTCATCGGCGGCGGCAAGGGCGCAGGCATCGGCAGCGCAATCGGTGCGGCCGTTGGCGCAGGCGCAGGCGCACTCATCGGTAAAAAAATGGACAAACAGGAAAAAGAACTGAAAGAGCAACTCGCCCAGCAGGCCAAAGTCGAACAGACCACCGACCAAAACGGCCTACAAGCCATCAAAGTGACATTCGATGGCGGCATCCTCTTCCCCACCAACGGCACTACCCTCAGCTCATCGGCACAAGTCGACCTCTCTAAATTTGCCGCATCGCTCCGCGAGAACCCCGGCACCGACGTGCAGGTATATGGCTTCACCGACAACACCGGCACCATGGCCGTGAACCAGCGTGTATCCACAGGCCGCGCCGACGCCGTGCTCGCCTATCTCGTCAACAGCGGCATCTCGCCCACACGTGTCCGCGCACAAGGCATACCCATGGCCGACTATGTAGCATCCAATGAGACTGCAGCCGGCCGCGCCCAGAACCGCCGCGTCGAAATCTACATCACCGCCGGCAAAGAAATGATTCAGCAAGCCGAGCAGCAAGCCAACGGCCTCTATTAGAAATACCTATAAGCACAAGCCTCCGGCTTGTTGCAAACGTCAAACGACCGGCAGCCACAGGGCTGCCGGTCGTTTTTTTGAACTATTTAGTTTAATATTTTTGGATAAGTAAGAAAAAAACTATTACTTTGCATCGCAAACCGGATTTCAATTCCGCGGGGAGATTACACAACCAAGGCAATTCAGCCACCTCTTGGCTGAAAGTTGTGGGACGGCTCTTCTCCCCTTATTCCACCAAATATCTGCGTCCCGTCTGGCAGAAATGGAGAAAGGCATCTTTTTGCCTCGATGGAATATGTTTTATATAAGCCGCCCTCACCCGTAAATCACAAACTCCAAGTCTATTCCGATGGCGTCATGCCATGCGGATGACATGACGTGCATACACACCTTTTCAATAAACCATATATCATTAACTTCAATTTACTTCTTATGGGAATAGCATTAGCTGTACTTGGACTTATCTGCGTGATAGTCCCCTTCGGAGGCGTTATTGTCAAGCTGTTAGGATCGGCATTGATGATAGTTGGCTGCAACCAGTTGGGTTACGACTGGAATGTAGCTTTGGTGGTAGCCGGATTAGGCACTACATCCTCGGCCTTCATAATGAACAAATTCACGGGCAACTGGGAACTTGCCGACTGGACCGCCATTATCCTCGGCATCATTGAAGTGATAGCAGGCTTCTGCATAGGCCTCTAATTTTTCAGCCACTTACGAAGCGCATCCAAAAAGCCAGGTTCAAAACTTTTCGGATGCGCTTCTGTGTCTTCCATTCGTAATTTATAATTCGTAATTCGCCATCTGACATTCCTCGTTTTTGGTTTTCCAAAAAAATTAGTATCTTTGCGCAAATAATCACCAATCATGTTAGTCATAGGCATAGCAGGCGGCACAGGTTCAGGCAAAACCACCGTCGTCAACAAAATAATAAACTCGTTCCCGCAAGGAGAAGTCGCCGTAATCCCGCAAGACTCTTACTACAAAGATTCGAGCCATATCCCCCCCGAGCAACGACAGAAAATAAACTTCGACGAGCCGGCAGCCATCGAATGGCCACTTCTTACCGACCATCTCAAAGCCCTGAAAGAAGGCCACTCTATTGAAATGCCCACTTACAGCTACCTCACCTGCACACGCCAGGCCGAAACCGTGACCGTGGCCCCGTGCGATGTCGTGATAGTAGAAGGCATCCTCGTGCTCAACGACCCCGAACTCCGCCAGCTCATGGATGTACGCGTATTTGTCGACGCCGACCCCGACGAACGCCTCATCCGAGTTATCGCACGCGACTGCATCGAGCGCGGACGCACACCGCAGATGGTGATCGACCGCTACCAAGGCGTGCTCAAGCCCATGCACTGCCAATACATAGAGCCTTCCAAACGGTTCGCCGACATCATTGTGCCTCAGGGCGGCTCCAACATCGTAGCCATAAACCTGCTCACCGACTATATCGAAAGCCGGCTCCGCCGAAACAAAAAAGACTGATGGGACTAATATTCACCCGCGAAGACAAAAATACAGAAGTGGCTCCGCTCGAACTGCCGACCACCAACCCCGACCTTATACCCGCTGAGGCCGACACCCTCGGCACAACCACAGACGATGCCGGCCCAGCACGCGACGGCGAGCCACACCGCATGGTGCTACGCACCGACAACCTCGTCAAGAAATACGGAAAGCGCACCGTAGCCAACCATGTCTCCATCGATGTGAAACAAGGCGAAATCGTAGGCCTCCTCGGCCCCAACGGCGCAGGCAAAACCACCACATTCTACATGACCGTAGGCCTTGTCACAGCCAACGAAGGACGAATCTTCCTCGACGACCTCGACATCACAAAATACCCCGTCTACCGTCGTGCCCAGGCAGGAATAGGATACCTCGCACAGGAAAAATCCGTGTTCCGCAAAATGACCGTTGAAGACAACATCCGCTCCGTGCTCCAAATGACAGGAAAATCGCCCGAATACCAACGCGAGAAACTCGAAAGCCTCATAGCAGAATTCAGCCTCGAGAAAGTACGCAAAAACCTCGGCGACCAACTCTCCGGCGGCGAATGCAGACGCACCGAGATAGCACGCTGCCTCGCCATCGACCCCAAATTCATCATGCTCGACGAACCATTCGCCGGCGTCGACCCCGTGGCCGTTGAAGACATCCAGATTATAATCCATAAACC
>CANRZQ010000278.1 GCA_947644475.1 uncultured Muribaculaceae bacterium | reverse complement strand
GTATATGGCAGGCGACTGGCAGATAAAGGGGACATATGCCGTGCCATACGGCGCACTGGGCATAGAGGGAACCAAGATACGCTATCCGGCACAATACGGCATATCTCTGAACTGGCAACATGGCTGCTGGGCCGCTGAATGTTGCGTCGAGAATTTCTTTTGCCGCCGCGGTTGCACCCGCACCGTGGCCGACTATGGAGCGTACCGCTCCGTTTCACATTTGACGAGCGACACCCGGGGGCGCAACATCGGCGTAAAAGTAACATATATGCTCTCCTACGGGAAAAAGACCGACAGCGAGCGTCCCCGCACCGAAACAACCATCAATTCGGCAATCCTGCGCCCGTTTTGATTATTCGCAAACCGGAGGCTTGTGTTCCCGAAAAAAAAGCCACCGCTGCGGGCGGTGGCTGCAAGAGGGATATGTCGGAAGATATTATTCAGCGGTGGCGAGGGGCGAGGGCACATTATAGGTGCGGGAAGCGAGTTCCTGGTCGAGCATGTAAAGGCCCATGCCGTCGTTGCCGATGAGAGTGAATTTGTCGATGAGCTCACGCGCTGTTTCTTCTTCCTCGACTTGCTCGGATACGAACCAGTTGAGTTTTTCGCGTGTGGCGTAGTCGTGTTCAGCCTCGGCCATTGCGTAGAGGTTGTTGATCATAGCCGTTACCTTCTGCTCGTGTTCGAGAGTGTCTTTGAAAGCGCAGACCGGACATTCCCATTTTTCGGGCACTTCGGCGATGGGACGGAGGATTACACGGCCGCCGCGGCTATTGATGTAGTTCATGAATATTTGGGCGTGGGCTTGTTCTTCCTGAAATTGGATACGGAACCAGTTGGCGATGCCCGGACGGCCTTCGGCTTCAAAGTTGCAAGCCATGGCCAGATAGAGGTAAGCCGACCAGAATTCGGCGTTTACCTGCTGATTTAGGGCTTCTTCAAGCGATTTGGAAAGCATGATACTAATTTTTAGTTATAAGTTATGAATTAAAATCAGGTTGTAATCTCGCCGCAGAGCGACGTGAGGAGATATTTTTTCACGGCTACGGGGCCGAAGCCGAGGCCGAAGAGGAACATCATTTTTGTCATTGCTGCCTCAAAGGTGATGTCGTGGCCGGATACAACTCCGGCGGCGCACAGCAGGTCTCCGGTCTCGTAACGGTTGGAGTTTACGCAGCCATGGACACACTGGGTGACGTTGACAATAACGATACCCCGCCGGACTGCATCGCGTATGGCTCCGATAATGGCCGGAGATGTGGGCGCGTTTCCGGCTCCATATGTGCGTATGACGGCACCTTTTATACCCGGGGCCGCAAGGTGATAGGCTATGGCCTCGGGAGTGATGCCGGGAAAGAGGTCGATTGACATTACCGAGGCATCCATTTCAAGCCTGAGATTGAGCTGACGCTTGGGGGTGCGGAGAAGGGCGTCGGTATCGAAATTGATGCCAAGGCCGATTTTTGCCAGATATGGATAATTGTAACTCTTGAAGGCGTTGAAATTGTCGGCAGAGCGTTTTGTGGCCCTGTTTCCGCGCCAGAGATAGTCTTCAAAGAGTATCGCCACCTCCTGCACCATTGGCTCTCCATGGCTGTCGCGGGATGCGGCAATCTGGAGGGCTGTGATGAGGTTTTCCTCGCCGTCGGTGCGCACCTCGCCGATGGGTAATTGCGAACCGGTGATAATTACAGGCTTGTGCAGGTTCTCGAGCATGAAAGAGAGAGCCGATGCGGTGTAGGCCATTGTGTCGGTGCCGTGAAGCACGACAAAGCCGTCGTAGCGGAGATAGTTGTCGGCGATGGCGCTTGCAATCTGCTGCCAGTGGCCGATGCTCATGTCGGAAGAGTCGATGGGGGGATTGAACTGAATGTTGTCAATCTCGTAATCGAGCATCTTTACCTTTGGCACATTTTCCATCAGATGCGTGAAATCGAATGGTTTGAGCACCTTGGTGTCGGCGTCTTCAATCATGCCGATGGTTCCGCCTGTGTAAATTATCAGGATTCGTGGCTTCATGGGAGGGATGGCGGGGTTAAAATTTATATCCTGGCTATTTCACCTGGGCGCCGGGGGCAACGGGGCCTGTCGGGCCTATCACGACGAGCGAGCCGTCGGCATTTTCAGCCGAAAGAATCATGCCCATCGATTCGATGCCTTTCAACTTGCGCGGCGGCAGGTTGGCAATGAAGCATACCTGCTTGCCAACGAGGTCGGCCGGATTGTAGTGCTTGGCGATTCCGGACACGATAGTGCGGCATCCCATGCCGTCGTCGATACGGAATTTGAGCAGTTTGTCGGCTTTCGGCACTTTTGTACATTCTACAACTGTGCCTACACGTATGTCGGCTTTCATGAATGTGTCGAAGTCGACATCGGGGTGCTGTGGCTCCGGGGTGAAATTTTTAATTTGGTTTTCCTTCTTGATTCGGTCGAGGCGGTCGATCTGCGCCTGGATTGCGTCGTCCTCGATTTTTTCGAACAGCAGTTCGGGCTGTGCTATCGAGGCTCCCTCGGGCAGTATGTCGAAACGTCCGAGCATGTTCCAGTCAAGTTTGCCAAGGCCGAGCATGGCCGACAGTTTGGCCGACATGAAAGGCAGCACAGGCTCGAAGGCCACGGCGAGGTTGGCGCAAAGCTGAAGCGCGAGATTTAACACTGTGGCTGTGCGTCCGAGGTCGGTCTTTGCCGTTTTCCAGGGTTCGGAAGTCTGGAGGTAGCGGTTGCCGATACGGGCTATCTCCATGGCGTATTTTGCGGCATCGCGGAAGTGGAAAGTCTCGATTGCCTCGGTGAGGGCTTTTCCGGCGGCCTGGGTCTCGGCAATCATGGCGCGGTCGTCGTCGGTGAGCGTGCCGGCAGCGGGAACGCGGCCTTCGAAGTATTTGTGGGTAAGGACGATGGCGCGGTTTACAAAGTTGCCGAGAATGGCCACAAGTTCATTATTATTATGAGCCTGGAAGTCGCGCCATGTGAAGTCGTTGTCTTTTGCCTCGGGGGCGTTGACAGTGAGGACATAGCGTAGCACATCCTGCTTGCCGGGGAAGTCACGGAGGTATTCATGGAGCCATACGGCCCAGTTGCGCGAGGTCGATATTTTGTCGCCTTCAAGGTTGAGGAATTCGTTGGCGGGGACGTTATCCGGGAGTTGGAAGTTGTCGCCATAGGCCATGAGCATCGCAGGGAACACGATGCAGTGGAACACGATGTTGTCCTTGCCAATGAAGTTGATTATGCGTGTCTCGGGGTCCTTCCACCAAGTCTGCCAGGAGTCGGGAAGGATTTCTTTTGTGTTGGAGATATAGCCGATGGGGGCGTCGAACCACACGTATAGCACTTTGCCTTCGGCGCCTTCGACAGGCACGGGCACGCCCCATTTGAG
>CANRZQ010000277.1 GCA_947644475.1 uncultured Muribaculaceae bacterium | reverse complement strand
CCGGGCAAGACGTGATTCTCGTCACCATAAACTATCGCCTCGGCATGCTCGGATTCCTCTCCCACCCCATTCTCTCCCTCGACGACCCCGACGGCACATCGGGCAACTATGGTCTATACGACCAACTTGCCGCCTTGCAATGGGTCAAAGACAACATCGCCTCTTTCGGAGGCGACCCCGACAACATCACCATCATGGGCCAGAGCGCAGGAGCCGGAAGCGTGCAGGCTCTCGTATCTTCCCCACTGGCCAAAGGCCTCGTCTCAAAAGCCATTATCATGAGCGGAGGCGGCCTCGGCGGCATCATCGCTCCCCGCTCCCAAGCCGACGCCAACAAGATAGGCGAGGCCATGTGGGCATACTCAGGCGTTACGACAGCCAACGAGATGCGCGCATATCCTGCCGATAAATTCGACAATCTTCTTCGTAGTTTCACAATGCCAAACTCCGGTCCCGGGCTTGGCTTGCCATTCAACCCATGTGTCGACGGCCGGCTCCTCACCGATTCTTTCGACGCCACAGCCCAAGCCGGCAATCAACTCGACATCCCCTATATGATAGGTTTCACCTCCGACGACCTCATGCCCGAAATGATGGAAAAATCGGCACGCGACTGGAGCCTCCTTCTTGAAAAACAAGGCCGCCGTCCGGCCTATGTCTACCGTTTCTGCCGCGACCTCCCCGGCGAGGACATGCCGGCCGACAAAGGCGGCATGGGCGGAGCCTTCCACTCGGCAGAACTGTGGTATGTCTTCGGCACCGTCGGCCGATGCTGGCGGCCGATGACCGACGCCGACCGCCGGCTCAGCGACCGGATTGTGAAATACTGGTCAAATTTCGCCCGCACCGGCAACCCCAATGCCGAAGGAATCGCGCCTTGGCATCCTTATACCGCCTTAAATCCTGAAATTTGCCAACTCGACATAGAATAACCCTTTTTACAAATATATTCCAATCATACTTATCATGAAAAAATTTGTCTTATTTATGGCTGCCGCAGTCATGAGCCTCGGCGCCATGGCCCAGCAAGCCCTCTGGGGTGCGCCTCAGATTGTATCGCCCGAAGTTCACCCCGACAAAACAGTAACCTTCCGTCTCGTGGCACCCAATGCCTCGGAAGTGAAAGTGACCGGCGACTTCCTCCCCACTGAAAAAATCAAAACTCCATTCGGCGAATTCGACGGTCCCGGCTCTGCCGCCCTCACCAAGAACGACAAAGGCGTGTGGGAATTTACTTCCGACGTGCTCTCGCCCGAACTTTACAGTTACTCGTTCATCGTCGACGGATTCAAGACTGCCGACCCCTCCAACGTGTTCCAGATCCGCGACACAGCCTCAATCACCAATGTATTCCTCATCGACGGAGACCCCAACTACGCCGACCTCTATAAAATCAACGACGTGCCCCACGGCACCGTGGCCAAAGTGTGGTACAACTCCCCCGGCCTCGGCATGGACCGCCGCCTCACCGTATACACCCCTGCCGGATATGAGACATCGGGCAAGGAATATCCCGTGTTCTACCTCCTCCACGGCATGGGCGGCGACGAAAACGCATGGTCTGAACTTGGCCGCGCCGCGCAGATTCTCGACAACCTCATCGCCCAGGGCAAAGCCGAACCCATGATTGTGGTCATGACCAACGGCAACGCCGCCTTGCAGGCCGCCCCCGGCGAATCGTCGCTCGGCTTCACCGCACCCACCACCCAACTTCCCAAGACTATGGACGGCTCGTTCGAGGCCGCTTTCCCCGACGTTGTAAAATTCGTCGACTCAACCTACCGCACCAAGAAAGACAAGGCTCACCGCGCCATAGCAGGCCTCTCAATGGGCGGCTTCCACTCGATGCACATCTCCAAGCAGTATCCCGACATGTTCGACTATGTAGGCCTCTTCTCCGCAGCAATCATGCCCCGCGAGGATGCCACAGCCGACGTGTACAACGACCTCGAAGGCAAACTTGCCGCTCAATTTGCAAAGGCTCCCAAACTCTATTGGATTGCAATCGGCGACAAGGACTTCCTCTATCAGGCCAACACCGAATATCGCAAACTCCTCGACGACAAAGGCTACAAATACACCTACCGCGAGTCGCCCGACGGCCACATCTGGAAAAACTGGCGCATCTATCTCTCCGAATTCGTTCCCATGCTCTTTAAATAAACCCTAACCTATGAAATACATAGCAACATTAGTTGCCGCCGCCGTAATAGGCGGCGGAGCGGCGGTCGCATCCCCGCCCCAACTCGGAAAGGCCCCCATCGACAAGGTTGTAAAGGCCATGACGCTCGAAGAAAAAGTGCATCTGCTCATCGGCACAGGCATGGCCGGACACGACGGCTCCGAAGCCGTGGTAGGCGCCACCCGCAGCCTCGTTCCCGGCGCAGCCGGAACAACCTATCCCATCCCGCGCCTCGGCATCCCGGCCATCGTGCTCGCCGACGGCCCGGCCGGCCTGCGCATCGACCCCACACGCGAGGGCGACGATGCCACCTACTACTGCACTCACTTCCCTATCGGCACACTCCTCGCATCCACTTGGGACACCGGCCTTGTCGAATCCGTAGGTCAGGCAATGGGAAATGAAGTGCTCGAATACGGCGCCGACGTGCTCCTCGCCCCGGCGCTCAACATCCACCGCAACCCGCTCTGCGGCCGCAACTTCGAATATTACTCCGAAGACCCACTCATCACCGGAAAAATCGCCGCAGCCTATGTCCGCGGCATCCAGAGCAACGGCGTGGGCACATCCATAAAGCATTTTGCGGGCAACAATCAGGAAAGCAACCGCATGGCCAACAACTCGGTGGTATCCGAACGCGCCCTGCGCGAAATCTATCTCAAAGGCTTTGAAATAGCCGTGAAAGAGTCCGACCCCTGGACCGTGATGTCGTCGTATAACTACATCAACGGCCAATACGCCTCCGAAAGCAAGGACCTGCTCACCGACATCCTGCGCACCGACTGGGGCTACCGCGGCACCGTTATGACCGACTGGTTCGGAGGCTCCGACGGCGCGGCACAAGTCATCGCCGGCAACGATATGCTTCAGCCCGGTCTCGACAAGCAATACCAGCACATCATTGTCGCCGTGGTTGAAGGGCGTCTCGACGAAAAAATCATCGATCGCAACGTAAAGCGCATCCTCGAACTCATCGTGCGCTCACCTCGCTTCAAAGGCTACAAATATTCCAACAAGCCCGACCTCGCCGCCCATGCCGCCGTAACACGCCAAAGCGCCACCGAAGGCATGGTCCTGCTCAAAAACGACAACAATGCCCTGCCCCTGAAACCATCGTGCAAGAAAGTGGCCCTCCTTGGCTGCACATCCTACGACTTCATCGCCGGCGGCACAGGCTCGGGCAACGTCAACCGCGCCTACACCG
>CANRZQ010000276.1 GCA_947644475.1 uncultured Muribaculaceae bacterium | reverse complement strand
CCAGGGTCAGTACTCCGACTCCGACTCGGTGCGCTTCCGCTCGTCGGCCGAAAGCCTCCTGAAAGGTTTTAAATGCCGTTTCGTCGAATATTCCGAAGCCGACGCCGACGCCTTCGAGGTGTCCGTATCCAACATCCCCGAAGTGCGCACCACCCGCCACGCCGTCATCGGCCCCGACAACACCATCCTCGTCCCCGGCCATGCCGTCTTCCCCCAAAGTTAAAAGAAACCGCCACCGTGCCCCGCGTTTCAACGCGGGGAATATATATACTTGTATAAGATGGAAAAAGAATATATCGTAGGACTCGACCTCGGCCACGGCGAAACCGCCGCATGGATCATGCCCGTGTTCCGTCCCGCCGACACCGAAATACCCGACGGGCACTCTGCCCGCCTCCGACGCACCAACGACATAGCAGGCCGCGTGCGTCACACCGTGATATATAAGACCGCCGACGGCTCTTTCAGCCTCCTTCCCAAGCCCCCGGCAAAAATACTCACCAACCTCAAGAAACACATTTCAAGCCCCGAATTCAACGCCGAGGCTTTCGAGGCGTATATCCGGCTCGTAGTCGAACAACTGCTTTTGCTCAATCCCGAACTGAAAGCGGAAAATGGAGACACCAATTTCTTCATCTGCATGGCATGTCCCACACGCTGGACCGACGACGAACGCTCCGAATACCTCGCCTTCTTCAACCGCGCCATCGCCCCACTCGGCTTTTCTTTCGACTGGATAATCAACGAATCCGACGCCGCCTTCTTCACCCATGCCGACCTCTCAGGCACTCCCGGCAAGACCGTCCTCGTCGTCGACTACGGTTCAAGCACAATCGACTACACCGTGCTGCGCGACGGGCGTAAAATATCCGACGACGCATGGTCAAACGAGCAACTCGGCGCATCCTTGATCGAACGCACTATCCTCCAGCACTACCGGCGCGAGGCCGACGAAGAGTTCGACCGCATACTCACCGGCACGCAAATCGCGCTCCAGCGCAACAACTGCTCTTTCGTCGCCCCACTCCCTTGGCTGCAATACGAAATACGAAAAATAAAAGAACGGAACTACACCGACGGCCAGGACCATTTCCGCCTCGAATATCACCTCAGCGTGGCCTCCGGCATCGACATAAACGAATTTTCCGACTTCCGCTTCAACTTCGAAGGCCCCCTCCACAACATAATATCAAAATACCGCGACGAGGTGAAAGCCGACCTCCGCCGCCTCCGCGACAACATTGCCTCCAAGACCGGAAGCCCACGTGTCGACCGCATCATCCTCTCAGGAGGAGCATGCATCATGCAGTGGGTGCGCGAAGACGTCAAGGAAATTTTCGGCGACCCGGCCAATCCCGGCGCACTGGAAATCCGCGACGACGACGCACCCCAGTTTGTCGTGGCCCACGGCATAGCGAAATATTTCTACGCCCAGCAAAAAGCCCTCCACCTGCTGCTGTCCAAAATCAGCACCCTCGACTTCGCAGCCCTCTACCGCCGGGCCGACGAAGCCGCTACATTGCGGGCCACCGAGGACTTCTCGCAGGCTGTCGTCGACACAATCCGTGACATCCCCGGCTGCACCGCCTCGACAATGCGCGAGAAATTCATCGAAATGATGCGCTCCATGAATCCCGACAACGCCGCCTACGTGCGCCTCTTCACCGACGAATTCTTCAACTCGCTCTCATCGCACGTGCGCGACGCCATCCGCGAATCCATCAACGAGACCTTTGGCGTCAGCCTGCCGCTCGACGGCTTTTCCATGCCGCGCTTCACCTTCCCCATCTCACGCTGGGACGATGAAAGCCTTAGCCCCGGAGGAGGCATCTACGAAAAAATCAGCGCCGCGCTCATCGCATCGAAAAGTTCATTCGCATTCATATTCAAATGGGACAACCCGCGCCCCGATGCCGAACGCGACGAGATGGCCCGCTACGTCCGCTCACGCCTCATCTCCGACATGCGCACCATCGACTTCTCCTACGGCTTCGACATCGACGAACTTGCCCGAATCCAAATGGCCGAGATCAAGCGCATCGCAACCGACCTCTTCTACCGCCACCAGCTCTTCCGCACCACCTTCTAACGCCCAACGACTAACGATAAATTTGTTGTAAGAAAATACTTTGAGTGTAGGGACGCACGGCTCGTGCGTCCGGGGCTTAACACTGTCAACATCTTGCCTTCCACGTCCGGAGCGTCATCCGCCAATCCTTATCTTCGCAACAAGTTTGCGGAAAGGATGCGGCGCGATGGCCGGCGCGTGGCCATCTTCGGGAAAAACGATGCAGAACTCGCCCGGGCGCACACGGGCGTAGAATCGCGGACGGTCGTCGGAAAAAGCACGGTCCAGAGCCTCGTCATACGGCACGGAAAAATGCTCTATCTCCTCCAGAGGCTTCCAGCCCACCTCCTCCACAGCATCGAGCGGCACATGGATGTCGATATACCGGCGGTGCACCTCAATCACCTGCTCCTCGCGCGCCGTCCCTTCCGGCTCGTCAAGATTGATAAACACCCTGTCGCCGTCGAGCGCGATGCGCCCAGCCGGCAAATTGCTGAAATCAGTACGTCCGATGTAGTCGAACACCATCTTGAAAGCCGGGTGCATGTTCTCCACGCGCTCCCGGCGGCTTAACCTGTCAATTATCATGGCAAACAAAAAGAATACACTTATGCAAATAAAACACTATTTTTTTCGATAACCAAATAAATCCGATAATAATTTGCAATTTACTCCATAGCGGAACATATATACCGACACATATTTTGCTTGCATTTTGCTACATATACACAGTGGAATTATTATCTGAAAGGTGGAATAATTGACGGATTTATTATTTTACAGTACTTTTTAACGATTTTTAGGCATTTTTTACGCCGTTTTATTTCAAATTATTGATTTTTAATATATATCTTTGCATTGGAAAACGACACACGCTTTTAGTTCAGACATAATAAAACCACCTTCTGCGATATACTCTTCGGACTCTATGTTGCTCTAAGGTCGTCTACATACCGCAGTCACGACGATGCATCAGCATATTTCAAGATTGTTGTAAGACCGGTTACAATGTCTCCGCGACAAAAGCATGGCCGATTATAAAGAAAGTTAGTTAGACAAAAAATATACTTGAATTTTGGTTATGAGGGAGGTGCGTTACTGTGAAGTAACGCACTTTCGTTTTTTCAACAACGGCTTCCGCCCCCCCCTTAGGGTTTCACGTCAATTCCCATAAATCACGGCACAAGCCGTAATTACGGTGCATTGTTGATAAAACAGGGGGACCGCAAGGCGGTCGAATACGGTAGGCACGGGCAAAAGCCCGTGTTTCTAAGGCATCACGAAGGTTCGACTGCGGCCGCAGTCGAATAACAGCACCACAACATAACATGGGCTTTC
>CANRZQ010000275.1 GCA_947644475.1 uncultured Muribaculaceae bacterium | reverse complement strand
GAGAGCAAGGATGTGGGCAAGGCCCGATGCGGTGAAAGTGGCACGTGACTCCTCGGGCATCAATGAATCGTCGCCGGTGAGCGTGGCTGTCAGGAACTCGCATGACCTGCGATCAAGCGAACTGCGCTTCAACAGGTTGCCCATCACGGGACGCAGTCGCTTTATGCGCCACAGCAGCGAATTGTTGGAGGAGATAACGTGTATGTCACCCGGTCTTACGAATGCGGTAGCCGTGACGCCTCTCTTCATGAGTATTGCTGCATAGTCGGGAGAGTCGGGCGAATCGTCACGACGGGGAGCAGTGAATTTTGCCGTCAACTCCACATTGTCGCCGGGGTTGATTTCCGGGATGAGCGACGGCACCGTTATCACGGCCTTGAAGCGCACCCCGGCGGAGTCGCGTGTGGTTATGTTGAGGTGCTGTCCGCTTTCATTGCACGTTACATCATCGACCGTTGCAGTGTAGACTCCTGCATCGTCAGGCAGCGACAGCTCCTGAATTTGCGGCGGCGATTGCATGAGCATGTCGCCCATTGCCAGTGCCGCGGCCAGCAGTAGCCCTCCTATAGGGCGTAACCCTCTTATGCACAGCAGTGTAATGCCGCCTACCAGTAGCGCGGCAATCCACCATGCAGGTAATCCGTAATACGCAGCCAATATGCCGACGACTACACCTGTGGTCGCCGGCAGAAGCGGAATATAGGAGAGAGGAGGACGCATAATGTGATGATGTTAGTTCCGACGGCCTGTGTCGGGATAGCCTTAGGCAGGCTCCTATAGCCAGATCGGGGCAAGATATTTGGCCAGCATATACCCGCCGAATATCAGCCAGACATATAGCCAGAACGCGAGTATAAACGGCTTTGCTCCCGCTTTCTTGAATTTGTCGATGCTCGTTTCGGCGCCAAGGGCGGCCATTGCCATTGTTAGCAGGAATGTATCTACGTAGTTGATGGCATCCACCACAGGAACGGGGAGCAAGTCAAATGAATTGAAGCCGATTACTGCAAGGAATCCAACCGCAAACCAAGGAACGGCGACTTTTGTTTTCTGGACGCTTCCGTCGGCATTCATTCCTGATTTTGCCTTTTTAGCAACCCAATAACCTAAAATCAGCAATACGGGTACAAGCATCATGACGCGTATCATTTTCACGATTATTGAAACATTGGAGATCTCTTGTCCCATTGCGTTGCCGGCACCTACGGCATGCGCCACTTCGTGCAATGTCGCCCCTGAGAATATTCCCATCTGCTGGGGAGTGAGGTCAAGCCATCCAGACCGATAGGCTATAGGATATAAGAACATGGATATTGTTCCGAATATTACGACAGTGGCCACCGCTACGGCTGTTTTATATGGCTTTGTCTGTATGGTCGATTCCGCGCCGAGCACTGCTGCGGCACCGCATATACCGCTGCCTATTGATGTAAGCAATGCGATGTCTTTATCCATCTTCATCAGCTTGCCTATGTAAATTCCTCCGAGTATTGTTACGGCCACTATGATCGAGTCGACGGCGATTCCGGCCATGCCGACATTTACGACATCCTGGAACGTAAGCCTGAATCCGTAAAGGATAATACCGAGCCTAAGGATTTTTTTTGAGCAGAATTGAATTCCGGGCACCCATGTTTCAGGCAGGTGGTTGCGAAGACTGTTGGCATACAACATACCCAAAATGATGCCTATGATCATAGGACTGAATGAAATCTCTTTTAATATCTGTGCTTCGCCTATGTAAAATGCAGCACAAGAAAATAACGCAATAAGCAATACTCCGTGGAGCATGCTGCTTCTTTTTTCGGTGAACATTGATTGTTTAAAGTTTAATTATTCTTGATTTTGGAAGCGAAAAATATACTCGTATTTTCTATACAAACAGATGTCTAATCTTGTTCATTCCAGATGTTCCACGAGGCGAATGCCTGGAGCAGCAGCATTTCAAGCCCGTTTTTTACCTCGGCTCCGTGTTCTGCCGCTTTCTTCATGAACAGGGTTATGTCGGGATTGTAAAGCAGATCATAACACAGATGCTTGGGTGTCAACAGGTTGTAGGGTATGTCGGGACACTCGTCGATGTGAGGATACATTCCAAGAGGAGTGGTGTTCACTATTATCTTATGAGCATCCATGACTTCGGGGGTAAGATCGGAATAGGTCAGTATTCCGGGGCGTGTCGTTCGTGAAACATAGGAAGGAGTAATGCCCATATTTATAAACCCTTGATAAACAGCCTTGGCCGCTCCACCCGTGCCGAGAATCAGTGCCTTTTCACGCTCGGGATTGAGTAGCGGGCGTATTGAGTCGCAGAATCCTATTATGTCGGAGTTATAGCCCTTGAACTTCAAGTCGTTTTTTTTGCGGATGAACTTTATGACATTCACCGCTCCTATCTTGGCTGCATCGTCGTCCATTTCATCCATATACGGAATCACAAGTTCCTTGTAGGGAATCGTCACGTTGAGTCCGCAAAGATTTGGATGCTCGGCAACTACCTCCATAAGGTCGCCTATGTCGGGAATCTCAAAATTTATGTACCGTGCATTTATGTTTTCCGATTCAAATTTCTGATTGAAATAGTTTTGGGAAAAAGAGTGGGTCAAAGGGTAACCTATGAGCCCGTATAGACGTTCGTTCTTATCGGCCATGTTTGTTCAAGTTTTTGTTTCCAGATTGCAAAAATACATAAATGTGGATAAATGTAAATGGTTTTTATTAATAAAATGATTAATCCAAATTATGTGCAATAATAGAGCAGGTTTTATTAAAAGTACAGAAATAACGAAAATTTGTTACGAATAGGAACGATTTTGGCTGCTATGGTGGCAAAGTGATGCTTTTTTATTAAAAAATCAGTGAAAAAATGTTTATAATAAATAATTATAATTGCATTTGCAGACATGGATATAATCCACGATTATAAAACGAATTAATTTCAAACATTTCTTGTGAGTATGAGAAAATTAATATTGATGCTGGTGTTGCTGCTTCTTATGGCCGGCAATGCAGTTGCGCAAGTTATGCGCACATCAGGACAAGTCCTCTCGCAGGACGACGGCTTGCCCATAATCGGCGCCACTGTAAGAATACAGGGTTCCGATATCGCGACCGCTACCGATGCCGACGGTCGATTCTCTCTTAGCGGATTCAAGACATCCAACAAATATCTTGAGGTGTCGTCGATAGGCTATGAAACAAAGATAGTGGAGATAAAGCCTGAACTGACAATACATCTGGCCGTCAAATCGGAAATGATGGATGAGGTGATGGTGGTGGCTTTCGGAAAGCAAAAGCGTGAGTCGTTCACCGGTTCGGCGAGCGTGCTTAGCGCCGATGCCATTGCAAAGCAGCAGGTGACAAATCCCATCGAGGCTCTGGACGGACTGGTGACCGGATTGCAGATGACGCAGACC
>CANRZQ010000274.1 GCA_947644475.1 uncultured Muribaculaceae bacterium | reverse complement strand
GCGATGTCGCGGGGGCAGAGGTTACCGAAGGCGGGATAGCGGCGTTCGAGGTAGAAGTCGCGGTCTTCGTCGGGGATATCGGTGGGTTTTTTCTTGCCGGCGCGGATTGCTTCTGCGTCTTCTTTTTTCTTGGGCACCCAGATGCGGCCGTCGTTGCGGAGCGATTCAGACATAAGTGTCAGTTTCGACTGGTCTTCGCCGTGAACGGGGATACAGGTGGGGTGAATCTGTGTGAAGGCGAGGTTGGCGAGGTATGCGCCTTTCTTGAAGGCCTGTACGGCAGCGGAGCCGTTGCAGCCCATAGCGTTGGTGGAAAGGAAGAAAGCACGTCCGTAACCGCCGGTGGCAAGCACAACGGCGTGAGCGGCGTAGCGTTCGATCTCACCTGTGATGAGGTTGCGCACGATGATACCGCGGGCACGTTTTACGCCGTTTTCATCGGGGATGAGAACCACGTCGAGCATTTCGCGGCGAACGAAACTTTTTACAGTGCCTTTCTGAATCTGGCGGTTGAGCGAGGAGTAAGCGCCGAGCAGGAGTTGCTGTCCGGTCTGGCCTTTTGCGTAGAATGTACGGCTAACCTGGGCGCCGCCGAATGAGCGGTTGGCGAGCAGACCGCCGTATTCGCGTGCGAAAGGCACACCCTGGGCTACGCATTGGTCGATGATGTTGTTGGATACTTCGGCAAGGCGGTAAACATTTGCTTCACGCGAGCGGAAGTCGCCGCCTTTTACAGTATCGTAGAAAAGACGATATACGGAGTCGCCGTCGTTCTGATAGTCTTTTGCCGCGTTGATACCGCCTTGTGCGGCGATAGAGTGGGCACGACGGGGAGAGTCCTGGATGCAGAAGTTGAGCACATTGAAACCGAGTTCGCCAAGGGTAGATGCTGCGGAGGCACCTGCAAGACCTGTACCAACGACGATGATGTCGAGGTTGCGCTTGTTGGCGGGGTTGACGAGTTTCTGATGAGCCTTGTAATTGGTCCACTTGTCGGCAATGGGACCTTCGGGAATCTTCGAGTCGATCTGGAACTCGGGGAGGGCGGAGGATTCGACGTCGGCGAAATCCTTCATGATGGGGGATGAGTCAATCATTCCCTCGATTTTTTTAGGGTCGATCATGTTCGCAGTGGATTATCAATTGTTGGAATTTTGTTGCATGTACATTTCGAGTTGCTCCTTCAAGCCTTTGGCCTGGTTGAGGGGTTCGCTTACGGCATCGGGGCACATGGTCTCACGTGCTTTGTCGATGACAGCGATGCGGTCGATGAACTGCTGGCCGTATTGGTTGATGAAGTTTTGCTGTGCTGTGGCGAAAGTAGCCTGGTCTTTGGCGTCTTTTACAGCGTTGGCAAAAGTGGTGTTGAATTCGGTGAGTGTTTCTTCGGCCTGTTCGCCCCAGTATTCAGCATACTGGTCTTGGAGGGCGGGGTCGTTGAGGAAGAATTTGTTGTTGGCCTGTACGGTGAAAAGCACTGCCTGAGCCACGAAGAGGAGCACCACGATGGATGTCCACCAGTTGGCGATGCATTTGAGGCGGGGGAGCCAGTTGTTGTTGTCCCAGCCGATTGAGTGGAGCATCGACCAGAAGCCGTGGGTCATGTGGAACCAGAGGGCGATGAAGCCTACGATGTAGATTATCGGAGTCCAGATGCAGGAGAATGCTTCCTGAAGGAAGAGTGTGCCGAAGGCGGGAGCAGCGGCAGCACCGTCGATTTCGGTGAAAGCGCCGGGATTTCCGTCGGAAAGGATTTCGGTAAGCTGCATCTTAGCCCAGAACTGGATAAGGTGCACGATAAGGAAAGCCACGACCACGAAGCCGAGCACGAGCATGTTTTTCGACGACCATTCCACCTGGGGCGGACGTGATGTCACGGCGTAGCGGTCGCCGCCGCGGGCAGCGCGGTTCTGCACTGTCAGCCATACTGCATAGATAATGTGAATGATGAAGAGCACGGCGAGGCCGATAGAAGCCACGAGTGCATACCAGTTTGCGCCGAGGAACTCGCAGATGGAGTTGTAGGCAGCGGGCCAAAGAAGGGCCACTGAGTTCATCAACACGTGAAAAGTTACGAATAGGACGAGGCAGATACCCGTAAGGGCCATCACGAACTTACGTCCTATAGATGAGCTTGTTAACCACATAAGATGATTGTTTAAGAATTTGAATTATTTGAAATTGTTTTTTCAGATTCAGGATTTGCAATATGCACCCACGGCCTGTTAAGCCGTATTTTGGTGCAAATTTAGTTAAAAAATCATAGCAAGGCAACTATTAACGAAAAATTTCTTTAAAAAAAGCGCATAAAAGTAAGTTTTATCAGTAATTTTGCGAATCCGTCAAGAACACAAGCCTCCGGCTTGTGCATTTATTTCGCAAGCCGGAGGCTTGCGTTCCTACATAATTTGCTTATGCCAAATAAAAATAATTGCGATAATGGCTTCAACGCATCGGCATCCGGTCGCATCGAGATATTCGATGCGCTCAAAGGCATTGCCATGCTGCTTGTGGTGGCCGACCATTGCGGCATGCCGCTTCTTACGGTGTTCGATTATTTCGAGGTGCCGGCTTTTTTTGTAATTTCCGGTTTTTTCTTTCGCCGTAAGGGCGGTCTGATGATTGAGAAGTTGAAGCGTCTGATTGTGCCCTATTTCATATATAATATTATATATATGGCGGCATGGATGTCGATTGGCGGCGCGTTGACACCGGATTATGTTGTGAACGGATTTATGTGGTCGGCCAATTTTCCGCTTTGGTTTTTCAAGGCTCTGTTTTGGACGTTTGTCCTTGCTTTTGTGTTTACGAGGGGAGGGCGGTGTCTGTCTCGCAAGTGTGTGTCGGCTGTCGCGGCCCTGTTTATTGTGGCCGGAGTGATTCTGTCGGCAACAGGTATTCCGGGCCAGGTGCTTTCCTTGGGAATTGCACAGGCTGTGGTCGCGCTTCCTTTGTTTTTCTTCGGCATCGGGCTTAGGATGTCGGGGCTTGCCGAAAGGATAAAGGGATGGTTTGCCTGGCGGTGGACGGCGATTCCGGCAGGGATTGCTGTGCTGTGCGTATGTTCGCTGCTATGGCACGGGGCGTTGGGGCTTAATGATGCTAATATTGGCAATGCCGCTGTCTTTTATATATATACCCCTGCCGTTTTCCTGGGCTTTTATCTTATCGGGATAGGTTTATGGAAGTGGATGGCCGATGCGCTGGCTTTTGTTGGACGGAGTTCGCTGTTTGTGTTCTGCATCCATGCTGTCTTTATTTTGTATTTGAGGCAGATTGTCGACAATGAGATTTTGCTGTTTGTGGCTGTGTCGGGGCTGTCGGTGATGGCGGCGGCCATAGCCGGACGTGTTCCGTGGCTACGCAAGATGTACCTGGCTTAGAACTTAGAATATGAATAAAAATGCCCCGGCCCGCATGCTTCCATGCGGGCAGGAGTGTATGAATGTATATTGGTG
>CANRZQ010000273.1 GCA_947644475.1 uncultured Muribaculaceae bacterium | reverse complement strand
CAGGAGTAGTCGTTGCCTTTGTCCTTTCCGCCGAGAATCAGCACTGTGGGGCGCGTCATTGATTCGAGGGCATAGTATGTCGAGTTTACGTTTGTGGCCTTCGAGTCGTTGATATACTGCACGCCGTCGATAGTAGCCACCGGCTCGAGGCGGTGCTCGACGCCTTCGAAGTCGGACAGGGCGCGGCGGATATCGTCGCGGCGAATGTCGAGCAGGCAGGATGCTATTCCTGCGGCCATGGAGTTGTAGAGGTTGTGCAGGCCGTTGAGGGCAAGGTCGGCACGGGGCATGGAGAACGGTTCGCCGGAGCCGATGTTGATAATCATGCGGTTCTCGGCGTCGATATATGCGGCAGTGTTCTCTTCGCGGTGCTCGGCAAAGGGGTATGCGAGGGCCTCGGTCGACATCTGGTCGAGTTGGCGGCGTATCACGGGGTCGTCTTGCCAGAAGATGAAGGCGTCGCGCGGAGTCATGTTGCGGAGGATGCGGAACTTGGCGTTGATATAGTTCTGCATCTCGTGGTCGTAACGGTCGAGATGGTCGGGGGTGATGTTCAGAATCACGGCTATGTTGGCACGGAAATCGTACATGTTTTCCAGTTGGAAACTCGACAGTTCGATTACGTACACGTCATGATGGTCGCGGGCCACCTGCAGGGCGAGGCTCTTGCCCACGTTGCCGGCGAGGCCTACGTTGAGGCCGGCGTCGCGCAGTATGTGGTATGTGAGCAGGGTAGTGGTGGTCTTGCCGTTGGAGCCGGTGATGCACACCATCTTGGCATCGGTGTATCTGCCTGCGAACTCAATCTCCGACAGCACCGGGATGTTTTTTGACGCTATCTTCTGCATTATAGGAGCCGTGGGGGGGATGCCCGGGCTTTTTATCACCTCGGTGGCGTCGATTATGCGCTCCACGGTGTGGCCGCCTTGCTCCCACGGGATATTCTCGGCATCGAGCATGTCGCGGTATTTTTGCTTTATCTGTCCGAAATCGGACACAAAGACGTCATATCCTTTTGTCTTGCCGAGTATCGCGGCACCCACGCCGCTCTCGCCTGCGCCAAGTACAACCAGTCGTTTCATCTGTTATATTATGGTTTGGAGTGTATTATCTGATTTTAAGGGTCACTATCGTGACTACGGCGAGGATTATGGAAATAATCCAGAAACGGGTCACAATTTTTGTCTCGGCCACCTTCTCATATGGCCGCTGTATCAATGCGCTTACTTCGCCTCCGGCTTTCTGGAAATGGTGGTGGAGCGGAGCCATCTTGAACACGCGCCGGCCTCCGGTGGCCTTGAAATAGGCAGTCTGGATTATCACCGAGAGGTCTTCGGCGTAGAAGATGCCGCAGAGTATGGGCAGAAGCAGTTCCTTGCGTATGAGTATGGCAAACACCGCTATGATGCCGCCGAGCATAAGCGAGCCGGTGTCGCCCATGAACACCGAGGCCGGAGCCGCGTTGTACCACAGGAAGCCGACAAGCGCGCCGATGAAGGCCGCGCCATACACTACGAGTTCTTCCGTGCCCGGCACATACATTATGTTAAGGTAGGCCGAGTATACGATGTTCGACCCGAAATAGGCCATCACCGCCAGTGCCACGACAATCGTGGCCGACACTCCGGTGGCAAGGCCGTCGAGGCCGTCGGTGAGGTTGGCGCCGTTGGAAGTGGCTGTCACAAAAAAGAGTGTGACAATGAAGAAAAGCACCCATCCGGCAGGCTCGGCATAGTCGCCAAGGGCGCCGAACAGTTCGGAATAACTGAAATTGTTGTTCTTTACAAACGGAATGGTGGTCTCCGGCGTGTGGGTCACGGGCGATTCGTATATCACCTGCTCAATCTCGTTGGTCTTGGAGTTGATCACCTCGGTATTGCGCACAATGCCCATGCCCGGGTTAAGGTACATGGTGGCGGCCACGAGCACGCCGATGCCCACCTGGCCGATAATCTTGTATTTTCCCTTGATGCCTTCCTTGTTGTGCTCGCGTATTTTCTTATAGTCGTCGAGAAAGCCGATTGTGCCGAGCCAAAGAGTGGCCACAAGCATAAGCAGCATGTACACATTGGCGAGGTTGCCCACAAGCAGGCATGGCACCATTATCGATATAATGATTATAATGCCGCCCATGGTGGGTGTGCCGCGTTTTTTCTTCTCGCCCTCCACTCCGAGGTTGCGCACTTCCTCGCCTATTTGCATGCGCCGCAGCCGGTCGATGATTCTGCGGCCGATAAAAATGGCGATAAGCAAAGCCAGCACGAAGGCCGCTCCCGAGCGGAAGGTAATGTAGGTCATCAGTCGGGCACCGGGGAAATCCGATGTGTGAAGATATTGAAACAGCGAATATAGCATCGTTATGTCAGGGATAATGTATAAGTTATGAGTTATAAACTATAAGGAGGCAAGGGCTGCGGCCACTTCCTCGCGGTCGTCGAAATGGCTTTTCACGTCGCCCACAATCTGATAGTCCTCGTGGCCTTTTCCGGCTATGAGCACGGCGTCGCCCGGGCGGGCAAGAGCGATTGCTCGGCGTATGGCCTCCCGGCGGTCGACGCACACTTCTGCCTTGTGGCGGAATTCATCGCCGACGCCTTCGAGCATGTCGTCGATAATGGCTGCCGGGTCCTCGTGGCGCGGATTGTCGGAGGTGAACACGGCGATTCGTGAGGCTTTCACCGCCTCGGCTGCCATAAGGGGCCGCTTGCCGCGGTCGCGGTCGCCGCCTGCGCCAACTACGGTTATAATAGAGCCGGAAGTGTGGCGCACGGCCTCGGCCAGGGTGCCGAGCACGTTTGCAAGAGCGTCGGGGGTATGGGCATAGTCGACCACTACGGCGATGCCGCCTTTTGTGATGGTCTGCATGCGTCCAGCCGGAGGCTCAGCAAGCGACAGAAGGCGAAGCACCGTGTCCTTGTCGTGGCCAAGGAGGCGCATCGCGCCATACACAGCCAGCATGTTGGAGGCATTGAAGCGGCCGGTGAGGCGTGTCTCCACTTCCGTGCGGTCGATTTCGATGAGCATGCCGCCAAGGCGGTCCTCAATGATGCGTCCGTTGAATGTGCCGCTTCCGCGCAGCGAGTACGATGCTTTTTGGGCCCGTGTGTTCTGGAGCATGATTGCGCCGTGGCTCTCGTCGGCGTTGGTGAGCGCGAAGGCTTCGCGTCCGAGGCTGTCGAAAAACGATTGCTTGGCCAGCAGATAGTTTTGAAGAGTCTTGTGATAGTCGAGGTGGTCGCGGGTGAGATTGGTGAATATTCCGCCGGCGAAATGAAGCCCGGCTATGCGGCGCTGGTGGGCGGCATGGCTGCTCACCTCCATGGCGGCGAACCGGCATCCGGCGTCGACCATGCGGCGCAGCAGGCTGTGTATCGTGATTACGTCGGGGGTGGTGTGAGTGGCGGCCTCGCGTTCGGCTGCTATGCGGTTTTCTACTGTGGATATTAGCCCGGCCGGGATTACGG
>CANRZQ010000272.1 GCA_947644475.1 uncultured Muribaculaceae bacterium | reverse complement strand
GCTTGTGCGTCCGTACACTGTGAACACATATTTAATTTAAATAATGGATAACTTAAATGGGAAATAAATTGTCAATAATATATCTGATTTGTCTTGTGGCATCGGTCGTGTTTTGTGGCTGCTTACAAGACGACGGGTCGGAAGCCGTCAACGGCCTGCGACGTGAATTGCAGGCCATTGTGGATTCTGTGCCGGGAAAAGTCGGGGTGGCTGTGATAACACCCGGCGGCGATACTGTAACGATAAATAACGACGGGGATTATCAGATGATGAGCGTGTTCAAACTTCATGAGGCTCTTGCCGTGTGTCATGCCCTTGACAGCCGGGGCGTTTCTTTGGATACGCTAATCTCATTTTCCCGGTCGGAGATGGACCCCGACACATGGTCGCCAATGCTTGCAGAGCATATTGAAGACGAATTGAATCTTAGCGTCGGGGATTTGCTTCGGTATATTCTTCAGCAAAGCGACAACAATGCCAGCAACCTCCTTTTCGACCGCGTTGTTTCCGTAGAGGATTGCGACCGATTTATCCGCGAAGCCACCGGCATAGAAGATTTCAAAATCACATGCACCGAGCGGCAGATGCACCGTAATCATGCTTTGGCCGACGGCAACCACAGTTCGCCCCTGGCTTGCGCGCGCTTGATCGAGAAGGTATTTTCCGATTCAATCGTTTCTTCTCAAAAACAGGCATTTGTGCAGAATACACTTCTTGATTGCCGCACGGGGCTCGACCGCATATATGCTCCGCTGAAAGATGTGCCGGGCATAGCCTTGGCGCACAAGACCGGCAGCGGATTCCGAACTCCGGAAGGTATTCTCATGGCTCACAACGATGTAGGCCGGGTCTCGCTTCCCGATGGCCGTTCATATGTGCTGGCAATAATGATTAAGGATTTTGAAGGCAGCGAAAGCGAAGCCTCTGCCGTGATGGCCAAAATCTCTCAGGCAATTCACAATTCAAAATGCACAATGCAAAATTAGGCTACGCGCTGAAAGCCTAATTGTGCATTGTGCATCGTGCATTGTGCATTGATTAATTATTTCCCGAACATTCCGCCGATTTTTCCTTTCACTTCTTCGAAGAAACTTTCTTGCACGCCGTCGCCGTCGAGGTCGCCGACAAGATTGGAAAGGTTGAGTTTGTCGAGAATTTCGTTGAAGTTGAATTTGCTCAGGTCAACGTCTTTGAGTTTTTCGGTTATGGAGGAGATGTCCACTTTATCGCCGAATTTGTCCTTGATTTGGGCGATTACTTCTTGAATTTCCATATCTGTGCTATGTTAGGGGTTACAGGGTTATAACAACAGAATGGGCGGTTTGGTTTGTCGTTTGGGGCAGTCAACGCCCGTTCGAGTCGATGGCGGCAAGCAATGCCGAGAGTTGGCGGCGGATGTCGCGCAGGCGTTCGATAGCCACAAATCGGCGTGACACGCCAGAGCGGTTGATGCGTATTTGCTCCTCGGCTGCGTCAAGTTTAAGCCCGCGTTCCTTTACAAGGTAATATACCATGCGTATTTTCTCAATGTCGTCGGGGGTGTACATCCGTCGGCCGCCTTCGGTGCGCTTGGGCTTGATGATAGTGAAGCGTTTTTCCCAATAGCGAAGGGTCGATTCGGGGATGTTTAGAATCTCGGCAACCTCGTTTATCTTGTAATATTTCTTTGATATGTCTGTCATTATCTTTCTCTGATTAAATATGGACGCATGGCCCGTGAAATGTGGTTCAAATAAGCCATCGCTATGGAAAAGAAGCGCGTATGCGCTTCAAGAGTTTATCCGGGGGTGGAGCGACAGCGTAACCCCCGGTAATGCGAATTTTATACACCCGTGTTATTGGAGCGATATGTAGGGGCGTGATAAATCACGCCCGAATCGAATATGAAAAACATGATGCTGGCGCGATTTATCGCGCCCCTACCTTAGGTTGGCATAGCCGAACGCTCCGGCCTCCGCTCCAAATCCCCGGTTGCCGCCAACCTTTTTCCGTGGGTTACGGTCGTGGCTTCGCCACTCCCTCACCCACGGCTACTTTCTTGAATCGCTACGCGATTCTATGATATGCCCTTATTTGAGCCGTGCGTATCGTGCATTATTTGATGTTTCAGAATGTGATGCCGAGGCGCAGGGTGGCAAAGTGGAGGTCGGGAGCGTGCAGCACTAAGTCGCTTCCGTCGGTGGCGGTTGTGGTGAAATCGCCCTGCGATGTGAATGTGTATCCCAATATAAGGTGGGAGCGGAACGAGCGTGTGGATGCAAGTTGTATGCCTACGCCGGCACTTACATAAGCGCCTGTCTGCTGGCGTGAGTCGATGCGGTTGTTGATTGATATGCCGGGGCGCAGGTCGAGGAAGCACAAGGACGGGCGCGATGAGAAGTTGGTGCGCAGGATGGCGAAGATAGGGTAGGAGTAGCGTGAATTGCTCACGGGCACGTTTGCCCCGACACCCACGCCAAGCATTTCCACAGCCGGGAGGCTTATGCCGAAATATGCGTCGATGCCGATATTTGTCATGTCGTTTTGCGACAGGTCGACCGAACTGTTGAGGTCGGCGCCCCAGGCAAACCGCAGGGCTTTCGGGGCGTCCTCTTCCGCAGCCTGTGCATACGACGGCATTATCGATGCAAGTGCCAGAACTAATATGGCAATCAAATGTTTCATTTCTATGCGTTTGTGAGTACGAGGCATGCCCAAGAGTCGCCTTTTTCCGAGCGGGACACTTCATGCAGGCCGAGTGGCGTGGCGGCGGCGAGCACAACGGGGATGTCGGCAGTGTAGAAGCCGGACAGAATCATTATCGCTCCGGGCCGCAGCGTGGCCACATAGGCCGGGAGGTCGGAAGTGATGACGTTGCGGTTGATGTTGGCAATAAATACGTCGGCGTCGATGCCGGCAAGAGCCGAAGCATCGGAATTGATGAGGCGTATTTCCGGATGATTGTTGAGCGCGACGTTGTCGATTGCGTTGGTATACGCGAATTCGTCAATCTCGATGCCCGTTACCGGCGATGCGCCGCGCATTGCGGCGAGCAGGGCAAGAATACCGGTGCCTGTGCCCATGTCTATTACGGGCTTGCCTTCGAGGGGGAGAGAGAGCAGTTGCTCGATAATAAGCGATGTTGTGGCATGATGGCCTGTGCCAAATGCCATTTTCGGGTCGATGGTGATGTCGAACTCGCAGGCGGGAATGTCGGTGTGGAACGATGAGTGAATCACGCAGCGGTCGCCAACGACTATCGGCTGGAAATAGTTACGCTCCCACTCGGCATTCCAGTCGCGCCCCTCGACTTTTTCGGAGGCAATATCGATAGACATGGCGAATGGGAACTCGGCGATTGCCGAATTTAAGGCTTGCGCGTCGAAGAGCGGCTCCTGTATGTAGGCATCGAGACCGTTGCTGTCGGGCACGTATGATTCAAAGCCAATATTGGCCAGCAAGGCTGCCATTATGTCTGTGGCGTCCTC
>CANRZQ010000271.1 GCA_947644475.1 uncultured Muribaculaceae bacterium | reverse complement strand
GCTGTTGCTGGTCTTGCTGCTGATCATCGTTATCCGGCAATTTCAACTGTGCTACACGAAGATTTTCTCTTGCATGCATGTTCGAGGGATTGATGCGAAGCGCCTTTTTGTAATATTCAATGCTGCGCTGATAATCTTGCTGATTGAATGCGAGATTTCCGAGATTGTAATTTGACTTCTCTCGCAACGATTTGTCCGAGGCAGCCTTTCCAAGACGTTCGTATATCTCAACAGCCTGGTCAAGAGTCTTGGATGTGGAGTCGGCAGGATTGGCAAGGTGGGTGAGAGCCACGGCACGGTTAAATTGCGCAGCCTCCGACATTGGGGCTTCAAGCAACGCCTCGTCATAATATTGAAGAGCCTTGGCATAGTTTCCCTCCCGGTAAGCCTTGTTGCCATCCTTAATCAAGTTGCGTTCTTCCTTGATTGAGTTGTCGCGGACCTCCTGTGCAAAAACATCCGGCGCATATATCACCGCCATGGCACATAAAAATATATGTAATAGAGTGTATCGCTTCATTTTTTTGATTCTTTCGTAAAGAACTGTATGTTTTTGAGCCAGCCTATCTTACGGTCGAGCACGAAAATATCGGCTACAAGCAATATGAGGGCGAGCCATGCAAAAGTGGGGAACTGCTCGGCGCCGGCCTTATATTCAACACGTTTGAACTCGGTCTTGTCAAGCGAGTCAAGAGCATCTGTGAGCGTGGACAACGCTTTCTGCGATGCACCGTTGACATAAACGCCCCCGCCTGCCTCGGCTATCGCTTTTGCAGAATTTTCATCAAAAGTCGTGATTACAACCTGGCCTGAGTTGTCGCGCATAAAATCATCGCCGCGGCTGTTAACCGGGATTGGCGCTCCCTTTGCCGAGCCAACGCCGATAACATCAACCTGTATGCCTTTTTTCTTTGCCTCTTTCGCGGCCTCTATGGCATCGCCTTCGTGGTTTTCAGCATCGGTTATGAGTATTATGGCTTTTTGCACATCCTGGTTTTCGGAAAAAGCGCTTGCCGACATATTTATCGCGTCGGTGATAGACGTGCCCTGAAATTGCACCAGGCGCGGCGACAAATCGCCGAGATACATTTTTGCTGAGTAATAATCGGTGGTAAGGGGCATCTGAGTCTTGGCCTCGCCGGCAAAAACGACAAGTCCGACCTTGTCATTATGCAGTTTGTCGACAAGTTTCTCAAGCACAAGACGGGCTCGGTCGAGACGTGAGATGCCATTCGGATCATCGTTCGACGATGCAAGCATAGAATTCGACACATCGAATGCAATCATAATCTCAATACCGGCCTGGCGCGACTGCTGGGTCTCTTTCTCGCCGTAACGAGGACGTGCAAGCACTATCACAATTGCGGCAAGAGCCAGGAGTTCGAGCACAATCTTGATTCTGGGCTTATATATCGACGCATCGGGCATAAGGCTTTCAATAACCCCAAGTTTGCCGAACCGCTTCAACTTGCGCGACCGTGAAATCCGGGCCCACCAGAAAAGGAGGGCGAAGACAACAATTGTCGCCAATAGATATAGATGTATGGGATATGCGAAGTCAAACATATGGTCAAAAATCTTTTATATCGTTTATGGGATGGAACGAAGCACCGTGTAGCGCAAAAGCAGTTCTACGGCAACGAGGGCAAACGCTATCCATGCAAAGAGCATGTAATTATCCTCTGTATGCGAAAAATGGCGCACGTCCATCCTTGTCTTTTCAAGCCGGTCGATTTCTGCAAACACGTCGCTCAGCACTTTATTGTCGGTAGCGCGGAAATATTTACCTCCGGTGGCATCTGCAATCTCTCGCAATGTGGCTTCGTCGATCACCACTTTCTGCGGCTCATATTCGATATTTCCAAACATGCCCATCACCGGAGTAGGCGCCATGCCGTTGGTGCCGATGCCAACCGTGTAGATACGCACCCCGAGTTCCTTGGCCACATCCGTTGCCATTACGGGAGCCACCACACCGGTGTTATTCGAGCCGTCGGTAAGCAGGATTATGCTCCGGCTTTTAGCCTTGCCCTCTTTAAGACGGTTGAGCGATGTGGCTATGCCATCGCCAATAGCCGTACCGTCGGGAAGGATGTTCATTTTGATGGAATTTATATAGTTGAGAAGCATCGAGCGGTCGACAGTCATAGGGATGCCGGTAAGGCTCTCTCCTGCGAATATCACAACACCGATATTGTCGCCATCACGTCCCGCTACAAATTTTTGGGCCACAGCCTTTGCCGCTTCAAGACGGTCGGGCTGGAAATCGCGGGCAAGCATCGATGACGACACGTCGATAGCAAGCATTATGTCGGTGCCTTCGGTCGATGTCGTGCGCCAGTTGTCCTTAACCTGCGGCCTGGCGAGAATAATTATAAGGCAGGCCAAGGCTCCGAGCCGAAGCAAAAACACTAAATGGCGCACATATTCCTTCCATGAGCGTCCAATTGACGCAAATGGCGATATTGTGGAAATCGCCATTGACGCACGCGCATTCCTCTGCTTGATTATATACCATGCTATCAACGGAATATAACCAAGGAATAGCCAAAAATATGACGGGTGGGCAAACTGCATTTAAGTATCAGGTATATGTTATGAAGCATGAAGTATCCGATGGGCTTCCTGCTTATTTTTTCTTGTTCTTTGATTTTGACGCCTCGGCCTCTTCCTCGGGAGTGGGAGCAGGCTTGGTCGACTCGACAAAATCGTATATCGTGTTATATGTCTTGATGTTGTCGTCGGGCAACGGCTTCATGGCGGCAAATTTCACAAAATCGGCCATTTCAAGAGCTGTCTGAATTTGTGACGCCGACAAATGGGTCTCTTCATTTGCCCTCAACTGTTCAAGAATCTGTTTCGTTGTCATCTCCATGGCAAATATGCCGAAGCGTCCTTCAAGATACGTGCGGAGCGTGTCTGTCAGTTCTGTATAATATTCCTTGAACTGGCCACGTTCAATCAAGCCTTGACGCTTAATGGCGGCAAGACGCTGCATAGCAAGGTCGTAGGGAGGCACCGGCTTGCGTGCAACAAACAGCGACGGGCCATTTTTCTTATACAACAGATAGAGCACTACGCCTAATGCCGCCGCTGCTATCGCAATCACCACCCAATACCACCACGAGGGAATATAGTCATAGAACCGTGTGCGCAACTGCACCGGCCCTTCCGACGGATGGATTGTAAGTGAATCAACGTTATTTACATCGCCAAGTTCCGGGCTGAGGTCGACCGGGAGAACCTTAAATGTGATTATGTTTGATTTAAGGGTATCTCCCCCTGCGGCATATGAGAACCCGGGCAGGACCACAGCGGCGGCAGGATCGAAAGCCTGAAAAGTAAGGTTATAGTCGACCTGTATCCGGCCATTGCCGAGATCTGTTGAGTCAACAGCAATGTTTGAAAGTTCTACGCCGTGATAATCACGCTCCTTTTCCGGAAGGCCAACGAGCGCGCCGGGGTGCCCCC
>CANRZQ010000270.1 GCA_947644475.1 uncultured Muribaculaceae bacterium | reverse complement strand
TGGAATACTCGATATGGTTGTCGAGACGGTCGAGCTGGTGTGTGAATTCGTACATGCTCATCATCACGCGCGGCGAATAAGAGGATATTGCATGTACTTTTGAATTCGATAGAAGCGACGTATAGTTCATGAACATGCGCGATGCTATGCTGCGCTGCTCTGCCATGCCAAGCGAGTCGAGCGCACCCCAGCGGTTGGCAGCCTTTGCCGACACCTCACGGCAAAGCGAAAGCAACTGCCGTCCTTTATTCGTAATGGTGCCGAGCGAGTCGGCCTTTTCAAGCACGCGTGTAAGAGCATGTGTGTTGGCAGCGGAAGCCGGGAATCGCGCTCCGTGGCGTCCGACATGGTTTATGAACACCGGCACGAGAGAGTCGGGGTATTCAGCCGGACGGATGTCGGTGGGATACGGCATAAGGCTGCCGGAGCATTGGGCGAAAGAATAATCTGTTGCCGTAGGGTCGGAGGCAGAGGCTGAATATGCCGACATGGAACCCATGACAGCGGCTAATGTTAAAAAAAGTGACAATATCTTGCGCCGCATCTTTTTTTTGTTTTAATTTTGTGGCAAAATTATGAAAAATATGGATAATAAACAAATATTACGGCAATTATGTTCCGACGGGCGTTCTGAAGAGGCCCTCGCCGAGGTGGAACGTATGATAGAGTCCGAGCCCTCCGATGATGAACTGTGGTATGAGGCCGGGCGTCTAAACTGGCGTCTCGGACGCCGAGCCGCGGCCATCACCGCCTATAACCATGCGGCCGCCTTGAACCCCGCCTCACCGGCCGTTGAGGCTCTATCATTGGTAAATTCAATAATGGATTTCTACAATCCCGACCTGTTGAATCCATAGGAAAATGGAAAAGCCGCGGGCCGACCGGTTTCCCAACCAATGCGTGCCGCGGCTTGTGCCGTTTACAAAAAACAATTTCGTATAATTTCTGATGCAAAATTACTCCCTTTTTCCTCCCTCCGCAATACCCAAAAATAGGTATTTTAGAGTATTGCCGTAATTACCCCGTTTTACATTTGCCCCTATTGGGGGGGGCAAAATTCTAAACAGTAGGGACGTACGTCCCGATACCCAAAGCATAAATTTTATCTTGTGGCTTTGAATATTGAAATTTGAATAGAAGAGAATAGCCTCGGGCCGGGTTGCGGGCCGAGGCTAATTTTTTTCAGGTGTTGAAGTAGCGGGCTGAGGGGTGGGAGAGGTAGAGGCCGGTGACGGAGGAGGGAGGAGACATGGCGCCGGTGGAGGTGAGGGTTATGCCCAGGGCCGGGTAGGGGATGAGACGGGCGAGGGCGAAGATGTTGCGCTGGTCGGGGAAGGTGGGGTAGCCGACGGCGGGGCGGATGCCGCCAAGGCCGGTGAGGCGGTGGATGTGCTCGGAGGCGGCTTCAACGAGACGGTCGCCTACGGTGTGCATTAGCATGGCGGCGTAGGGGTCGGAGCCGGATTTTATGGCGTCGAGTTCGGCGGTGAAGGCTTGCGAGACTGTGGCGGCAAAGATGCCGACGTGGTCGCCTGCCGAGGCCACGAAGTCGCAAAGCGCGAGCAGGGTGCCGTCGGGGTCGGCAGATTTTGCCTGCCGTTTTGTGGGGATGGTGACTTTGCTGTCGGGGCCGTCGATTTCGATGGCATCGCCGTCGGGGCGAGCCGGATAGAAGGCTTGCGCGGCCTCGACACCCATGGCCGGGTTGGCGGCAAGATGCGACAGCAGGGCGTCGGCATCGGCGCGCAGTTTGACGGCCTCGGGATTGTCGGCCTTTACCTTCCATGCGTGGTAGAAGTAGGCCCAGTCGATAAGAGGAATCAAGTCGGCGACAGGAATCATGGGCAAGCGGCGGAGCCCGGTAAATGGGGGCGTGGCCGGACGATAGCCGGAGGCGATGCGGAACCGGCGCGACGGGTCGGCCTGAGGCTGCGGGGTGTCGGCATGTGCGGCGCGTGCAGCGGCTTGTCCGGCGTGGAGTTCGGCAACGAAGGCCTCGCGTAGGTCCGGGTCGAGCAGCCGCGCGGCGACAACAGGATTTACGGCGGCGTCGCGGACATGGATTATGGCGTTTTCGGGGTAGAGAGGTGCAATTTTTACGGCAGTGTGCAGTTCTGACGTGGCTGCGCCTCCTATCATCACCGGCACGCAAAGCCCGGCGTCGCGCATCATCTCGACAGTGCGGCACATCTCGGCGAGCGAAGGCGTGATGAGTCCGCTAAGGCATACGAAGTCGGGGCGGTGGGTGCGGATTGCGTCGATTATGGTTTGCTGCGGCACCATAACGCCAAGGTCGATGATGCGGTAGCCGTTGCACGACAGAATCACGCCCACGATATTCTTGCCGATGTCATGGACATCGCCTTTTACTGTGGCGAGCAGAGCAGTGCCTGTATAGTGAATTTCAGAATCGGCATCTGTTGCTCCATACGAAGCGATGATGTGGGGTTGAAGGAAATCCACGGCCATTTTCATGGTGCGGGCGGTTTTTACAACCTGCGGAAGGAACATGCCTCCTTCGCCGAAAAGAGTGCCTACGCGGTTGATGCCGTCCATGAGCGGTCCGGCAATGATTTTGAGTGGAGAATCGTAGGCGGAAAGAGCCTCGGAGAGGTCGTCGGCGAGGTGAGTGGAGTCGCCGGAAATAAGGGCGTCGCGCAGGCGGTCGTCCAGCGATTTGCTCTCGGCAGTGTCATGCTTGGCCGTGGCAGGCTCTGTGGCGGCCGCTTGTATTGCGGAAGCAATGTCGAGCAGACGCTCTGTGGCAGCCCGGTCGCGGCGCGAGAACAGCACATCGTCGATAGCCGTGCGGAGTTCGGGGGAGATTTGGTCGACGGCCACGGCTGTGGCAGGGTTAAGGATAGCCATGTCCATGCCCTCGGCCACGGCTCGGGCGAGGAATACGGCGTGCATGGCCTCGCGCACGAGATTGTTGCCACGGAAGGCAAACGACAGGTTGCTTAATCCGCCCGAAACGTGAGCGCCGGGAAGGTTTTGGCGAATCCATCGTGTGGCGCGGACAAAATCGTAGGCATAGTTGAGATGCTCGTCGATGCCGGTAGCCACGGTGAGGATGTTTGGGTCGAAAATGATGTCGGACGGGTTAAATCCGGCTTCGTCAGTGAGCAGACGGTAGGCACGCGCGCAGATTTCTATCTTGCGCTCGAAAGTGGTGGCCTGTCCTTGCTCGTCGAAAGCCATGACCACGACAGCCGCGCCGAGCGAGCGGATTGTGCGTGCATGGCTGAGAAATGCCTCCTCGCCCTCTTTCAGGGATATGGAATTGACAATGGCCTTGCCGCCTATTGTTTTGAGACCGGCCTCGATGACGGAGAAGTCGGATGAGTCGACCATGAACGGCACTTTTGCAATGTCGGGGTCCTGGCCGGCGAGGGCGAGGAAAGCCGACATCTCGGCGCGTGCATCGAGCATGGCGTCGTCCATGTTTATGTCGATTACCATTGCGCCGTCCTCAACTTGCCTGCGGGCAATGGCCAGGGCTTCAT
>CANRZQ010000269.1 GCA_947644475.1 uncultured Muribaculaceae bacterium | reverse complement strand
GCCTTGGAGCATGTTGCTGTCTACGACCTTTCAGGACGTATTGTGAGCGACCTTTCCCCGGCCGCCGATGTCGTCCTTCCCGGTGGAATATATATAGTGAAAAATGCCGGCGCGGCCACAAAAATAATTGTAAGGTAGACGCCCGGAAAAACCGAGTGGTTCGACGGCGACGCCTATGGCCGCCCCATGTTCGCCTTCTGACATAAAGTGTCATAAGTTATAAAAGAGAGTGCCGACGGCACTCTCTTTTATTGTGTTTTATCTCATGGACGCCGTTTTTTTGTAGGGCGTGATACATCACACCCGAATCAAAGTTCCTGCATGATTGTGTTCCTGCATATCAGCAGCAGGGGCTTCCCTGAGATAGGGAAGCCCCTGCTGGTAGTGGGTTGTGGATTCGCGGGAAGCGGATTATGCTTCGGCGATGGGAGTGACGTTGATGAACTTGCGGCCGTTCTTGCCTTCGGTGAAGGCTACGATGCCGTCGATGAGTGCGTAGATGGTGTGGTCCTTGCCCATGCCTACGTTGAGGCCGGGGTGGTGAACAGTGCCGCGCTGACGTTTGATGATATTGCCGGCTTTGGCAAACTGACCGCCGAAGAGTTTCACACCGAGACGTTTGCTTTCTGATTCACGTCCGTTCTTGGAGCTACCAACACCTTTTTTATGTGCCATTTCTGTAAGGTTTAAAGGGTTAAGCTACTACTTCTTTAATCACAACTTTGGTGAACTGCTGGCGATGGCCGTTTTTGCGACGATAGCCTTTGCGACGTTTTTTCTTGAAAACGATCACTTTGTCACCTTTTACGAGAGATTTTTCAACCTCGCAAACCACTTTTGCTCCTTCCACGGTGGGAGCACCGACTTTCACGGCACCGTCGACATCGGCGAGGAGGACACGGTCGAATTCGATAGTGTCGCCATCTTTTACGGTGTCGATGTGGTGAACATACAAGTAGCGGCCTTGTTCGGCTTTGAACTGCTGCCCTTGAATTTCTACGATAACGTACATTTAAATTTGATATTTAAATAGTTAGCCCGGCGGGCGAGCGTCAAGATAATTGTGACGGCTGCTTTATTAGGCCCGTTGCGGAAAAAATGCCCACAAAGGTAGTCACTTTTCCGCGATTTATCAAATTATTTAAGTTGATGTAGCGAAATTAATTGTTAAATAATATTAAATAGGGGTTTTGTCTTAAATATTGGGAATTGTTACGATTAATTAAGATTTTACAGTGGAAAGTTGTTGGGATTTAGTCAAATTATTATTACTTTTGCAAAAAATTTAATGATGATGAAAACTGTTGAACGCCTTCTTGCTGAAAAACTTCTTAAAATCCGTGCCATCATTCTGCAGCCCAACAATCCTTTCACTTGGGCATCAGGATGGAATTCACCCATTTATACCGACAACCGCAAGACTCTTTCCTATCCCGACATCCGTTCGCTTATCAAGGTTGAGCTCAGCCGTGTGATTCTTGAAAAATTCGGTCATCCCGATGCTGTTGCCGGTGTTGCCACCGGAGCCATCGCTCAGGGTGCGCTTGTGGCTGATATTCTCGGTGTGCCATATGTATATGTGCGTTCGGCGCCGAAGGATCATGGTCTCGAAAACCTTATCGAGGGAAATCTTACCCCCGGAATGAAGGTTGTCGTTATCGAGGACCTTATCTCAACCGGCAAGTCGTCGTTGAAGGCCGTTGAGGCTGTCCGTGCTGCCGGATGTGAGGTTGTGGGCATGGCCGCAATCTTTACTTACGATTTCCCTGTGGCAAAGGAAGCCTTCGAGAAAGCCGGTGTTGAACTTCTCACCCTTTCCAATTACAATGCCATGCTTGAAGCAGCCCTCGAATCTAATTATATTTCATCGTCGGATATGGAGACGCTCAAACAGTGGCGTCACGACCCCGCAGGCTGGATTCCCGCCACAAATTCTGACAAGGAATAATAAATTTAATTTTTAGAACTTACCATATATGGCTACATACAAGGGACGGACTGTTCGCATCGAACGTTCGGCCGAGGAGATTGTCGACAAGTTTGCCGATCTCAGCCGGTTCAAAGATAATCTTGACGCGCTTCCCGAGGAGGAGCGTGCAAAAATAGGCGATATTGATTTCGCCGCCGATTCCATCACTCTTAACACACCTCAGGTGGGACAGATACGTTTTGAGGTGGCTGAGCGTTCGCCTCGCCGTATACTGATGCGTGCCGCCGGCAGCCCGGTGCCCCTTACCATGGGTGTCGACCTCGAGCCAATGGGTGATGACAGCACCGATGTTACAACTTCTGTGGAGGTTGACATTCCGATGATGCTCCGCCCGATGGTTGGCCCGCACTTGCAAAAGGCTGTTGACCAGTTCAGCGACCTTGTTGCCAAACTGGCACGATAGGAGGCATAGGAATCTGAGGATTCTTAGGACTCTTAGGATTTCTGAAATCTAACTCTCTCACTCTATGATTAAAAGAATATTTCAACTCATTGTTATTGTCGGCGCGGCTGTCCTGTCGGGATGTGACCACGTCGACAATAAACGTATTCCCCCGGCAGCCGTGCATATTGCCTTCAATACCGTTGGCGACTGGCACCGATACGGTGTGGCCGGCGCGGGGCAGTATAAGTATTTTATCAAGGCCGACCGCCTTCCGGCCGACTATCCTTATTCGGCATTGTCGTATACCGGTTTTGGCGGCGTGCTCCTGATAAGCGATATATTCGGCAATCCGAAGGCCTACGACCTGTCGTGTCCGGTGGAGGCTCGTTCGGATGTGCGCATACGCGTGGTTGACGATGAGATGGTGGCTGAGTGTCCGGTTTGCCACTCCACTTACGATGTGGTAACCAACTATGGCAATCCTCTGTCGGGCAAGGCCGCTGTCGAAGGCTATGGCCTGCGCGTCTACAATGTGCTTGCCGGCCTCAATGGTGAATATATGGTAATATCAAGGTAGTGTGTCATGAAGATTCTCGGTAATATCATTTGGCTTTTGTTCGGCGGCCTGGAATGTGCCGTGGGGTATTTTACGGGCAGTCTTGCGCTGGCGTGTACAATAATAGGTATTCCGTGGGCGTGGCAGACGTTCCGGCTTGGGCTTCTGTGTCTGTGGCCATTCGGCTCATCGACAGAGTCGGCTTCGTCGGCGACTATGGGATGCCTTTATCTTCCGCTTGATTTGATATGGCTTATATTTGGCGGCTTTCTTGTGCTGCTTAGCCACCTGTTCTGGGGATGTGTGCTGTGCATAACCATAGTGGGAATTCCCTGGGGGCGGCAGCATTTCAAAATGATGCGGTTTGCATTATCGCCTTTCGGCCGCAGGGTGAATATCGGCATATAAATGGATAGGGGTTGATATATGTCGCAAACGTACATAGCGTTACGTTTGTGATTATCAGTCAAATACAAAAATGATTTCCCGGACGCACGGGCCGTACAATGCGGTTCTAATAAGGGTGTATCACAGAATCGCGTAGCGATTCAAGAAGGTAGCCGTGGGTGAGGGAGTGGCG
>CANRZQ010000268.1 GCA_947644475.1 uncultured Muribaculaceae bacterium | reverse complement strand
AATGCCGCGTTTGTCATAATGCCGTCGGTAAGTTCGGCGTGTGTTGCGCAAAGAATGCCGTCGCAATACTCCATAATTTTTTGTAATTTTGTAGTCGTTAATTCTTTAATCGCTCTTTATGAAAAAGCCCGCTATCATCAAGCCGTGGGAGATTGCCTTTTGCGTAATCTATTATGGACGATACTCACTGTTTCAGAATCGACCGTTAGTCCACGAGACTCTAAAAAACATAGCACATCTTCAAGACTGCGAGTATTACGCACCTGCGATACCTGCCATTCTTTCTGAATCTGTCGCCAAAGGCTTAAAAGACGGTTCAGAATTGTGGGTTGAAGATTACTTCTTCCGTTCCGGAGAGAAGCCGCCAATGCCTCGATATATGTTCGCCCGTCTGATTGCTTCTGTTTTTCAGCGGTATGGACAAAATACCGATATGCCATTCTGCGTCTGTCAACGGGGGATAGCAGAGATGCGAGCTCTTGGGCAGTGCACATGGCCTTTGGAGGATTGTAATACTTGACCATACCTCAGAGCGACATCGCCACCTCCTGTATGGCTGCTATTTCGGTTAACCTCGGGCTTTGCCATTCGCCTCTGACCTCGCCGCGCTTGTCACGTATCACCACAAGCCCGGTGTCGAAGCATCCCTCCAACGTCGCTCCGTTCTCAAAAGACTGCACCATGTAGCGGTGCATCTTTTCGTCAGCGTCTCGGCGGTTGGTGATATAGATTGTGTCGAATTCCGGCGCGATTACCATTTGCGGGTTGCCGCGCTCTATCGCTGCCTTGCGGATGCGCTTGTGTATGTCATTACTTTTGCGGTATTTTACCGCTTCCCACACGGTTACGCCTGAGCAGCCGATCATCTTCTGCAGATACTTGCGTTCCTCCGGGGTGATTACGATGATTCTTTTACGTTCCATTATTTTTTGAGTTTGGTGATTTGGTTTCCTATGCTTGTTATCTGTTCCTCCAAGATTCCGAGGGCGTGGCAGACCGTGCCATATACCCGGCTGTCGGCAAACTCCTTTTCGGTCTGCAAGCGAGCCTCTATGAAATCGGCCACGGCCTCTATATCGTTGTGTGCCTGTATCAAGGGGCGTTTAACCCCTTGTAGGGCTTCTATGATTTCCTCTTTTGTCAGCATTTGCCGTAATATTCTGCGACGTGTGCCAGACTTTCCAATCCCCGGATTATCTCCTGCTCCGCTTCAAGATTGAGCAGATGTGCGAGATTTGCCATTGGGTTGGTGCTGTTCCGTGTGAGGCTTCCTCTTACAAGCTCGCCGCTCTTTCGGTTGGCGATTGCAAACAGCCACGCGGTTAGATCGACATCCTCGTCCAAGCTTTTCACCACCTTTGTGAATTCGGTAAAGAAAGCGCGTCGTTTTTGAACCTTGAACATCTCCTCCGCTTGCCACTCAAAGAAGTGGAGGTAGTCGGCGTTCATCTTCTCCGATATCACCGCTATGCGGCGGTCAATGTGCCGGAGTGTGCTGGCGATTTGGTCTTTAACGACCTCTTTCGCGGTGAGTTTTACGGTGTTTTGTTCCATATTCCTTTTGCTTGATTACTGTTATGTCGCCGATTTTTTGTAAATTTGGCGGCTGTTAATTTTTTAACTCGCTGCAAAGTTAATACGCATTTGCGAATACACCAAACTTTTCAGCGAAAAATATTCGCAAATGAGAAAATTAAAGTTTTATGTCGGTTAACGAAAGATTCCAGACCATAATAGACGTCTTGTTCGGAGGGAACAAGCGAGCCTTTGCCATACATGTGGGGATAAGCCCAACTGTGGTGGAGAATGTCGTTGGGAAAAGACAGGGTAAACCATCGTTCGATCTACTTGTGAAAGTATGCTCAAATGCGAATATATCCGCAGAATGGCTCTTGTTAGGAAATGGTGAGCGGTTTAAGGATATGGTTGAATTAAGAAAAATGCCCATGTCCTTTCACTCAAATCCGAAACGGTACATTGAGGAGGGTAAAGTGGAGATTATAGATGATGAACCGTCTCAGGTTTCATCTCAATCTGATTCTACTGTAAATCAAGAACTATTTCTTAGGCTTCTAAAAGAGAAAGACGATGAAATCGGCAATAACCGCGAGGAGATCGGGAGATTAAAGGCTGAATTGGCCGAAACAAAAAAACACGCGGAAAGGCTTGCAGCTCTTGCAAACACAGATTCTACTGCGCATGTAGGGTGATAGGCTTCGCTCTGATACCGTTTAAGTTCATCCACCGCGACCGCTGACAGGCCGCTTTTTCATCGCTTTTATTTATTTTTCGCCGCTTTTAAGGCTTATAGTCTTTGTATTCTGCACAGTTTCAGTTGGTTACAGTGCTTTGTCGGCTTGGAATTACCCCGCTTTTTGTGGTATTATAGGGGGTGTTATCGTGTGAAATTGCCCGATTTTTAGCCGATTTTTGGCCGTATAGGGGTTTGAATAAGGCTTAAAATGATACCCAAGTGGCTACCCAATAGGCTATCCATCGGGCTATCCAACACAATTATTTTGATGATTTTCGGTTGAAACGATGGGTGCAACTATCGACTGAAAATATCCCGGCGCATGGCGTTCAAACGGTCTTTAATCAGTAGTCAATCGCCACTCAAATGGCCTTTAATGCACGGCGGCATACCTATTCCTCGCCACGCCACGGCCACAGGCTGCCTCACGCCTATAAATGGCCGTATTTCCGCGCATTTAGCCGCGCCACGGCCTTTCTATAATTCTACGGAACAACGACCGCTACAGGCCACCGACGCGCTACATGCAGACGAACACGCAATAAAAAAGGCCGCACTACAAGCACGACCGCACACAATCCAATTTCAATCCAACTTACTATCCAACCAACCGCCCTGAAAATCCAAGCAAAATCCAAGCAAATGTACTTTTCGTTTTTTCGGCCATTTCACGACATCGCGCCGTAACTCACTGAAACATCGCGGCTTCCGACTGCCAACCACTCACTTAATATTGCACGTTTCGTTTTTGCCCCCATAATAAGGTATTAGGGATTGCGATTAACAAAGATGTGTTGCTATCGCCACACAATCGCCACAATAGAGTCTTTTACAGAGATATACGCATGGTTGAAGTCGAGACCGGCGGCGCGTCCCGAAAGATGCAGGTCGGTGTCGAAGGCCGGCTCGAAAGAGAAATGGCGCCGAGATGCCTTGTAGAGCGCTTCTTTCATAGTCCATGCCAGCAATCGAGAATCCTGAGTATCGCAGTCGGCGCGCTCGGCGGGACTGAGTATGCGCTCCACTACTCGGGAGAGAGAGGGGCGCGGTTCCTCTATGTCGACTCCGATATCGGACGCGGCCCGTGCCACCGCCAACACGGCATGGGTTGCACTGTGGCTCAGGGAGATACGGCAACGGAGAGGTGTACCGTCCACTATTGCCACGGGTGCGCCCGTGCTGTCGTGTCCACGGACGGTTCCGTGGCCGAAAGCCTCGCGCATGAGTGCCGACACTGCGGCTTCCTCGCGTTCGCGGCGGCGGTGGCGCACAC
>CANRZQ010000267.1 GCA_947644475.1 uncultured Muribaculaceae bacterium | reverse complement strand
AAAAAAATGCTAAAATCGCTTGGATTTTAGCATAGAATACGCTTTCTTATTATGTTTTATAACATCCCACCTCGCTTTACCCCGGACCGGGCTTCTGCTGAGGCGGTCTGCGCGACAAAAATAGTAAATATTTTTTACATGACAAAGAAAATAATCCTGCCTGTGTGAAAAATTATTCTACGCGAATTGCCGTAAATCGGCCATTAATTCCAATTAATGAATAATTCGTGGCAATTAATTTACGTGAATTACGTGTATTAAATTAATTTCGGGGATTTGGGGCGTTAATTGCCGTTAATCGGCCATTAATTAACACGGCGAAGCCGTGGCTCTTTGGTTAACCCCGTATGGAGGCGTAGCCGACATGCGGGGTACGGGAAAAGCGAACCAATCGTGGTGTTGGAGCGGAGGCCGGCCGGAGCGTTCGGCAAGGCTAAACCTGCCACGAGGCACTGCCTCGCAGTGCTTTTTTATCGACGTCGCCAACCGGGCTTGTCGGCATACTGCCTCCAAACCCGGTTACCCAAGGAATCACGGCTTCGCCGTGCCGAACTTACGTAATTTTGATTAATGAGTAATTCGCGGCAATTAACGCAAAAAAACTTTTTCACGTAATCTTGATAATCCACGTAATTAACGGCCGTTTACGGGGATTGGGGGCGTTAATTGCCGTTAATCGGCCGTTAATTTGGATTAATGAATAATTCGCGGCAATTAACGTTGAAATTAATATATATGTGAGTTAAATTAATTTCGGGGATTCTGTTTTAACGTAGGACCCGCTCTTGTTTGCCCTCTTTTGCAGCAGGCTTGTATATTTGAAAATTTCAGCAAATGTTTTGTCAGGTGGCGGTTTATCGGGAATTTATGTTTAACTTTGCAGTTCAAATACAATATAAGCATGCAACAACGCGACAGTCTTAATTTATATTTTCAGGATTCGGTGCGCGAAAACTGGGAACGGCTGGCCCTCACCGATTTCAACTCGCTATCGCTGCAATACCGCGACATAGCCCGCAAAATAGCCAAACTTCATATCCTTTACGAGCAGGCAGGAATCCGCAAAGGCGACAAAATAGCATTGTGCGGAAAGAATTCGGCGCAGTGGTCGGTGGCTTTTCTTTCTGTCCTTACTTACGGGGCAGTGGTGGTGCCGATTCTCCACGATTTCAAGGCCGACAATATCCATCATCTCGTCAATCACAGCGAGGCCCGTCTCTTTTTCTGCGATGAGGCAATATGGGAGAATCTCGACCCCGATGCCATGCACGCCCTCGAAGGTGCGTTCCGCATATCCGATTTCGGGCTGCTTCTGAGTCGTTTCGATGTGATAGAGGATGCGCGTGCCCACCTCAACGAGCTGTTCGGACGCCGTTATCCCGAACGATTTACCCCGGAGGATGTGGTGTATCATGTCGACAGCCCCGATGAACTTGCACTCATTAACTATACGTCCGGCTCGACCGGATTTTCCAAGGGCGTGATGCTGCCTTACCGGGCATTGTGGTCGAACCTGCAATACTGCATCGACCATCTTAACTTCCTCGAACCCGGCGACGAGGTGGTGTGCATGCTTCCGTTGGCTCACATGTATGGTCTGATGATCGACCTGATTCACTGCATGGCCAAGGGATGCCACATTTCGTTCCTCACGCGACTGCCGTCGCCGAAAATCATCATGGACGCTTTTGCCACCGTTCGCCCCAAGGTGATTGTGGCCGTGCCTCTTATTATCGAAAAGATTATAAAGACACGTGTGTTCCCGCTTCTCGACAAGCCGTTGATGAAACTATTGATGATGGTGCCGTTTGTCGACGACCGCCTTCTCAGCAAAATAAAGACCAAACTCACCGATACTTTTGGAGGCCGCCTCGAAGAACTGATTATCGGCGGCGCGGGCCTCAACAAAGATGTGGAGGAATTTCTCCGCCGCATCAAATTCCCCTACACCGTGGGCTACGGCATGACCGAGTGTGCCCCGCTTATCTCTTATGCGCCTTGGTATGAGGCCCGTCCGGCGTCGTGCGGACGCATTGTCGACCGCATGGAGGCCCGCATCGACAGCCCCGACCCCGAAAACGTGCCCGGCGTGCTTTGGGTGAGAGGCACCAATGTGATGCTCGGCTATTACAAGAATCCCGAGGCTACCGAGTCGACTTTCCGCGACGGCTGGATGTCGACAGGCGACATATGCACTATGGACAGCGACGGATTCCTCTATATTCGTGGCCGCGACAAAAACATGATTCTTGGCCCGTCGGGCCAGAATATTTATCCTGAGGAGATAGAGCAGATTCTCAACAACCTCCCCTACGTGGCCGAGTCGCTCGTGATTTCTGAGGACAATAAGCTTGTTGCCTTGATATATCCCGACATTGAGAACGCCACGCGCCAGGGCATGACAGGAAAAGAAGTAGAGGAGCTGATGTCGCAGAATGTGAAACAGCTCAACTCAGAACTGCCGGCTTATTCCCAGATTTCCAAATTCCGCCTCATGAGCGAGGAGTTTGAGAAAACGCCCAAACGCTCGATAAAACGCTATCTCTATCAATGATTCGTTAGTCATTAATGTCGCAAATGAAAGTTAATACTTTGAGTGTAGGGACGCACGGCTCGTGCGTCCGTTGCAAAACAATATTAATCAATTGTATTAATGATATTTACGCGGACGCACGAGCCGTGCGTCCCTACACCGTGATTACATTAACTTTTTAATCAGATACACTTAGTCATTAGTAGTTATTGATGCGTCTTCTCCGGGGCATAATAGTTGTGCTGCTGGTGCTGCTTGTGGCAGTGCCGGCAACATTGTATCTTGTGCTCTCGTCCGACCCCGCGCAGGAGTGTCTTCGCTGCGCTGTGGAAACGGAACTTTCCGACCTGCTCGGCGCCGATGTGAGCGTCGGGCGTCTTTCGTTCAGGCCCTTCAACCGCCTTGAAATATGTGGAATTGCCGTATTCGATGAGCGCAACGACACCGCGCTTGCCATCGACTGTGCTGAGGCGCGCTTCGAAACGGCCGACTTCATCTTTCACAAAAAACTGATTACCGACTATGTCAGATTGCAGCGTCCGGTCGTAAGGCTGAGCCGCGACAGCGCAGGCGCTCCTCTCAATATTGCCGGAATCATCGCCCGGCTTAACCGTCCGCGGCCCGAGAAATCGCCGTCGACGGTTGTAGTGCGCCTTAATTCCGTGGAAATTGCCGACGGAATGCTCTCGTATGATGTGCTTTCCGATTCCGCGCCGGTGCCGGGCCGGTTCTGTCCCGGGCATATTCTTGTCGACAGGGTGAGCCTGCAAGCCTTCGCCCCGAGGGTCTCTGCCGGCCGCATCGACCTTACTGTGCGCCGGTTTGGCTTTGAGGAAAGGTCAGGTTTCGTGCTTTCCAACCTTGAAGCAAAGGTCCGTCTGGCATCCGACAGTGTTGCCGTAGATCGCCTTGCAATCACATTGCCTGCATCTCAGATTTCATTCCGCCCGTTATCTGTGCCTGTCGGCTTTAAAGAACTGTCGGCGGTGGGCCGTACAGCCCCTGTG
>CANRZQ010000266.1 GCA_947644475.1 uncultured Muribaculaceae bacterium | reverse complement strand
TCTTTTTAAATTTTTTGTATATAAACCATTTTTGGCATTGTTTTTGTAGTTATCAAAATAAAAATAATACATTATGAGTAAAAAAGACAAAAAACATGATAATACGCCTGGTGCCGAACCGGAAACCGTAATCGACCCCACTATGGATCTTGATGAGGCCACTACACCCGAAGCGGAAGTTCAGGATGTAGAGGTCGATGATTCAGAATCGGAAGAGGTAGCCGATCTCTTCAAAAAATACGAGGAGACACAAGCCGCCCTCGACCAGAAGACAAAAGATTATTTGTATTTGATGGCCGACTTCGATAATTTCCGCAAACGCACCATGAAGGAAAAGGGCGACCTTATCAAGAACGCCGCAGAAAAAGTGCTCCGCGGCCTGCTTCCTATTGTCGACGATTTCGAGCGTGGCCTCGAAGCCACAAAAGGCGACGAATCGGGAGAGCAGGTGCGTCAAGGCATGGAATTGATCTATAACAAACTTGTGAGATTCCTTGCTGAAAACGGCGTTAAGCCAATAGAATCGACCGGAACTGATTTCACCGATGAGTTCCACGACGCCATTGCTACTATTCCCGCCCCCGACCCCTCGTTGAAGGGCAAAGTAATTGATACAACAACCAAAGGATATACACTTAACGACAAAGTGCTCCGCCATGCCAAAGTGGTGGTAGGCGAATAACACATTGCGAACATGGATAATAAGCGCGACTATTACGAAGTGTTGGGCGTCACAAAGGCTTCGACACCGGATGAAATAAAAAAGGCCTATCGCAAGATGGCCAAAAAATATCACCCCGACCTAAATCCGGGCGACAAGGCCGCAGAAGAAAAATTCAAGGAAGCGGCCGAGGCCTATGCTGTGCTGGGCGACGAGGAAAAAAGAAAACTCTACGACCAGTATGGCCATTCGATGGGGCCGCAGGGCTTCGGCGGCGGTGCCGGAGGTTTTGGCGGCTTCCAGGGCGGAGGCATGTCGATGGACGATATATTCATGAACTTTGGCGACATTCTCGAAGGCCTTGGACTTGGCGGCTTTGGCGGCGCCGCAGGCGGACGTTCTCGTGGACGAAGCCGCGGACCTCAGCAGCGTAAAGGCTCCGACCTTCGAATTCGCGTGAAGATGACGCTTGCCGACATAGCCAATGGCGTAACCAAAACCCTCAAAATTCCTACATTTGTCTCTTGCGACCACTGTCATGGCACCGGAGCAAAGGATGGCGTGGCATTCTCCACTTGCCAGACATGCCATGGCACAGGCGTGGTGCACACCGTTCAGCATACACCCTTTGGAGCCATGCAGTCGGAGACTGTATGCCCCTCTTGCCAAGGATCCGGAAAGACCATTTCGCAGACATGTACATACTGCAATGGCGAAGGAGTGAATAAACGCGACGAACAGGTGTCGTTTACAATTCCTGCCGGCGTTGCCGATGGCATGACTGTCCGTGTCCCCGGCAAAGGCAATGCTCCTCGCCACGGAGGCGTGAGAGGCGACCTCCTTGTCGTAATTGAAGAAGAGAAGCATCCGGAACTCATCCGCGACGAAGCCGATGTGATATATAACCTCATGCTTGATATTCCTACGGCAGTGCTTGGCGGCTCTGTGGAAGTGCCGACAATAACCGGCCGTGCCAGATTGAATATCGCGCCCGGCACACAGCCCGGAAAGGTGCTTAGAATGCGTGGCAAAGGCCTGCCCGACCGAAATGGCGGACGTGGCGATGAATTAATCAATGTCATGGTATATATGCCCGAGCACCTTACCGATGCCCAGCGTCAGGCTTTCTCTTCCTTAAAGGATTCTCCGGGAATTCAACCGACCGAGGCGGAAAAGAATCGTCTGTTCTCAAAACTAAAACACATTTTTGATGACAAACAACAGTAAACTGATATATTTGTCGGCCGCCGTGCTTTTGCTCGGCGGTTCGAGTTGCTCCATATTGCAAGGCAAGGGAAAGGGCATCAAGGCTAACCCCGACGATGGAGTGGATGTGACCATATGGGAAGAAAAAATTTCTTCCGAGCCTATTCCTGCCACTCCTGCCGTAACGGATGAAAACCGGAATGATGCAGCAAGCCGTTCGGAGCAGGCATCGGCTGTGACGTTCAACACTAAACTCGCCGCTGCCCTTCATGGCGAATGGGTGATTGTCGCAGCAGGAAAAACCAAGATTGAGCGCGATGAGGATATGCCTTATATCAACTTCGACACTGCCGACGGCAGGGTGTACGCTTTCAACGGCTGCAACTACCTTAACGGTTCTTTTTCCACTCCGTCGGAATCTTCGGTAGAGTTTCGGCAGATGATATCGACCTTGCGCATGTGCCCCGACGCATCATTTCAATACGATATAAATGCGGCAATACGTGAAGACGAACCCATCGAAGTGAAAATGGAGAAAAAGGGAAACGAGACGTATCTGTATTTTATGCGTTCGGGTAAGTCTGCCACGCCGTCTGCTCCGGCCCTCACCATGCGCCGTCACAATATGGAATCGCTTTCCGGCCAATGGCAGGTAAAGGAAGTGAATGGCGAGAAGGAAGGAGCCGACGAGGCGAACATTTTTTTCGACATCCCTGAACTTCGTGTTCATGGCAACACAGGCTGCAATTATTTCAACGGATCGATACGCATTGATCCTAACCGCCGCAATTCAATATCGTTCTCGCAAATGGGTGTTACCGGCCGTCTGTGTGAAAACTCTGCGTTTGAGACAGCAATGCTGGTTGCGCTCGAGCAAGTATCGACGTATTCGCTTTCCGGCGACAATCTTGAGTTGCTTGACCTTTCCGGCCGTAGACTTATGACCCTCCATCGTGACGGCACCGGAAAATAAAGCCCGGAACCGTCAACATAGTTTATAAATTTTCTAAATGATAGAAACACATCCTTGGCCTCCGTTTATACCAGACGGAGCCAAAATTTTAATATTAGGAACATTCCCGCCGGCAATCAACCGCCACGCCATCGACTTTTATTATCCCAACCCTATAAATGACTTTTGGCGGATAATGGGGCTGATATTTTTCGGCGACAAGATGGCTTTGTTCGACGATAAAGCCGGCGTTTTCGATATTGCCCGCATAAAGGCCTTTCTCACTGAACGGGGAATTGCGTTGAACGACACTGTGCGACGCGCCCGCAGGCTTAAAGGAAACGCATCAGACAAATTCCTTGAAGTGGTCGAGGCTGTGCCTCTGCACGATCTCCTTTCCTCAATGCCATGCTGCCATACAATTACCACTACCGGAGAAAAAGCAGCGTCAATCATTGCGGAGATAACAGATACGAAAGTTCCTCGCATGGGAGAGTATGCCGAGTGGGACTCTTATAAAATCTGGCGCATGCCTTCCACATCACGTGCATACCCGATGCGCCTGGAAGCGAAGGCCGAATATTATAAGGCAATGTTTACGTCGGCCGGCATACTCACATAGAATCACATATATAACGTTAATAATAGCGAAGCCGTGGCCGCTGAATCTTATCAGCAGTCACGGCTTCGCTATTCCCAATTTTGAGCGAGGAGATTGGCTTATACC
>CANRZQ010000265.1 GCA_947644475.1 uncultured Muribaculaceae bacterium | reverse complement strand
ACGTCCTCTAAGCACCACCCCACTCCCCCACTGCCCCCCCTCCCCCCCCCCAAACTCCCAACCCCATGCCCGGCAAAATCATCGTGGTTTCCGCCCCTTCCGGAACCGGAAAATCTACAATAATAAACTCCATCCTCGACGAAGGCTCCACCCCGCTACAATTTTCAGTATCGGCAACCAACCGCGCCCCGCGCCCCGGTGAGACCGATGGAATAAGTTACCATTTTCTCTCCACCGAACGGTTCCGCGACGCTATCGCGGCCGGCGAGTTCGTAGAATGGGAAGAAGTGTATCCGGGCCGCTACTACGGCACGCTCCGCTCCGAAATCGAGAACAAGACCGGCAAAGGCGACAACATAATCCTCGACATCGACGTCAAGGGAGCCGTCAACGTCAAGCAAATCTTCGGCGACCAGGCGCGGCTCATCTTCATAATGCCCCCGTCAATCGAGGCCCTCGGGCAGCGGCTGGAGGCAAGGGGCACCGACTCCCCGGATGTAATAGCCCAGCGGCTTGGCCGTGCTGAATACGAACTCGGATTCGCCCCGCAGTTCGACTTTCAGGTCATAAACGACAATCTCGACGAGGCTGTCGAGCGCACCCGCTCGCTCATCGCCGATTTCATATCCTGACAAATGGAAACAATCGGCATCCTCGGAGGCTCATTCAACCCGGTGCATATCGGGCACATGATGGTGGCCTCTTATCTCACACAGTGGAAAATCGTCGACCGCGTATGGCTCACACTGTCGCCTCTCAATCCGCTTAAAGACCCCGTGACGCTTATTCCCGACCTCAGGCGGCTCGATATGCTGAAAATAGCATCGAAAGGCGTGGCCGGAGTCGAGACCTGCGACATCGAACTCACCATGCCCCGGCCCTCATACACTATCGACACCCTGCGCCTGCTCGCCAAACGATACCCGTCGAAACGCTTCAAACTGGTGGTAGGCTCCGACAACTGGAACATTTTCCAGCGCTGGCGGTCGTATGAGGACATCCTCGACGATTTCGGCGTGATTGTATATCCGCGCCCAGGAAAAGAAATCCAGCAGCGGTTTGTCGACGGCATGGAGATTGTTCCGTCTCCTTCGATCGACCTTTCGAGCACTTTCATCCGCGAGGCCATTGCAAAAGGCCGCGACATGAACTGCTTCCTGCCCCCCGGTGTTTTCCAATATATCACCGAAAACAATCTTTACAAATAATTTATCCCCCACCCCTATACCAATGTCTGTCCTCACCCCAAACCGACTGGCCTTCCTGGCCCTGGCCAATGAATACTGCCATGCCGTGGAAAATGCCCGTCAGGCCGACCGCTCCGATTTCGTGGCCGAAATGCTCCGCCTCCTCCCGCGTATCTACATCGCCGCAACCGACATACCGAGCCCCGACTTCCAGCAAGACCCGGCTTACATAGCCCCGGCTCTCGACGAGGACTATTACGACTCGGTGCGCCTGTCGATGGAAATGCTCCTTGGCGAGGACGACACCTACCTTGAAGTGTTCGAGCAGGACATGAAGTACTCTGAGACGCCTATCGCCGCAAGCATATCCGAATCTCTCGCCGATATTTTTCAGGTGCTGTACAACCTTATCGACAGCGCCAAGGATGCGCCGGCTGAAATCGTTGTGGCCCTTCTCGACGCCTGCCGCGACGATTTCGACGAATACTGGAGCCAGCCACTGTGCAATGTGCTCCGCGCCCTCAACGCCATACGCCAGAACTAACCTTATACCTCATCCATTATACCTTATACCTTGTGCCAATGGTCGACCTTTTTAACTTTCTCGAAGACTCGCCGGTAAATTTCCTTGCCGTCGACGCAATAATACGCCGTCTCGAACAGCACGGCTTCTCCCGTCTCAACCCCGCCGACCGTTGGACCCTGGCCGCCGGCGACCGCCGCTACGTCACCAAGAACGGCTCGGCAATATTCGCCTTCATCGTGGGTTCCGACCCTGTGGCCGGATTCAAAATAATATCAGCACACTCCGACTCTCCCTGCTTCCGCATAAAGCCTAATGCCGAAATGCCCGGCGAAGGCGGCATCATGCGCCTCAACACCGAGGTGTATGGCGGCCCGATTCTCTACACATGGTTCGACAGGCCCCTGTCGGTGGCAGGCCGTGTTGTCGTGCGCTCGGCCAACCCCCTGCGCCCCGACCACCGGCTCGTGCACATCCGCCGCCCGCTTCTCACCATACCCCACCTGGCCATACACTTCAACCGCCAGGTCAACGACGGCAATCCGCTTTCCCGGCAGACCGACATGATGCCCGTGATTGCCCGAATCACCGACGATGCCCAACGCGAGAATTTCCTGCTTCGCCTCGTTGCCGACGAAGCCGGTGCCGACCCCAAAGACATCCTCGACTTCGACCTCTCGCTCTACGACACCACCCCACCCTGCACGTTCGGATTCTCCTACGAATTTATATCTGCCGGACGCCTCGACGACCTGTCGATGGTGCATGCCGCCATGACCGCAATCACCGACACAGCCGACAGCACCCAGCCAATGACACGCGTCATGGCTATCTTCGACAACGAGGAGACCGGCTCCGGCACAAAGCAAGGCGCACACTCCCCGGTGCTTTCCGACATAATGCGCCGCATCACTGCTGCCGAAGGCCTTGACTTCGACGACCATATGCGCGCAATCGAGAATTCATTCATGATCTCGGCTGACAATGCCCACGGACTCCACCCCAACTATGTGTCGAAGTCCGACCCCACCAACCATCCCATCCTCGGCCTCGGCCCCGTGATAAAAATAAATGCCAACTGCAAATATATGACCGATGCCGACTCGGCCGCAGTCTACCGCTCGATTTGCGAGGAGGCAGGCGTTAACGTGCAGTATTTCGTCAACCATTCCGACGTGGCCGGAGGCTCTACCCTCGGCAACATACTCACGTCGCAGATTCCCCTGCGCGGTGTCGACATGGGCGCCCCGCTCTGGGCCATGCACTCTGTGCGCGAGACAGCCGCCGCTGCCGACCATACGGCCACCATCGCCTCTTTCCGTAAATTCTACACCATATAAGAATGTAGGGACGCACGGCTCGTGCGTCCGTTGCAAAACAATATTAATCAATTGTATTAATGATATTTACGCGGACGCACGAGCCGTGCGTCCCTACACCGTGATTACATTAACTTTTTAATCAGATATACTTAATATATCTTCATAATATATCTTCGTCACATTGGCTAATCTTCCGGAAGAATTCATCAACATAATATCGCAATACCCGGCGCTCGCCTCCCTGCCCGAGGCCCTCGCCGGCGAGCCGGGCGTGGCCATACGCGTCAACATTGCAAAAGTGCCGGCCTCAGAGATTATCGGCTCGCTCCCGATAGCCGCGCCTGTGCCATGGGCTGTCGACGGATACCTGCTTTCGCGGCGTCCGCAGTTCACGCTCGACCCGGCCCTGCACCAGGGCCTGTATTACGTACAGGATTCATCATCGATGGCCGTGGCACGGGCCGTAGAGCATATCCTCGACCGGTTGGGCGGCCGCACCGTAAATGTGCTCGACGCATGCGCCGCACCGGGCGGCAAAACCACGGCCGTGGCTTCTGTGCTGCCT
>CANRZQ010000264.1 GCA_947644475.1 uncultured Muribaculaceae bacterium | reverse complement strand
CAAAGAAGAAAGTCAAGACCCGCGATAGAATAATCGAACTGCTCCGCGAAAATCCGAAACACACAACCCGCACTCTCGCAGAAGAAATCGGCATAACCCCCAAAGGCGTGGAGCGTCACCTCGCCATCTTCAAATCCGAGGGCATCCTCCGCCGCATCGGCCCCGACAAAGGCGGCGAGTGGCAAGTTATTGAGGTTTCTTAACTGAAAACATGGTGATTATCTCAAAATAAATTTGTATTTTTGCATTCGACAAGATTAGAGAATCTGATGTGCAAACAATCATCTTCCGACATTGCCCTGAACGCAAAATAGGGAATAACGATGCAAGCCATACAAGGCCCAAATGTTGGAGATGCAAAAGTTAGACGATATAATCTTTTGATTATCAGGATATAAATTCCGCTTACTATCCCCAGGCGGATCATAGAATAAATTGGCAGAAAGCCACAAATCGCTGAAACTAAGACGGTTTCAGCGATTTGTGTAATACCCCTATCCGGCAGAATTGTGAACATTGTGGGATTATGCTGCCTATCGATCGGGTAAACGCCCTTACGAACAATCTAATTGATTGGTTTTGTATAGAGATTTGTTCCTGAACGGCTATGTTAAGACCTATGATAAAGCGAAGTTGCTCTGTGGCGAAGAGTATTTGCACCAATCTGCCTGCTTATGGCTACATTGCCGGGAGAAAGCCCGGCCTCCCGTGTCTGCAGATACGCTGAGTTATGGGATTGCAGAGAGATTGGTGCGGTACTTTGCGACAACTCATATCTGCGCAAGTCAATATCAATTTCGGCATGTCCGCTTATGACAACGAAAAAGAACGAATGCTGCGATTTTGTCATGCGTCCTGCAAAATCTGACAAATCTGATTGTGCAATGTGTATGTCAGTTAAGTTCGTTATCATTTCTCAATAAGTTGCTTTCTTCGTAATGAGAAGACTGACAACACAGTAATTATTACAGCGCAGCTGAGAATCACGATCATTGTTGATTGCATGATATTGCCTATTCCAACAAGTGGTGATACAATACCGCCGAACAGAAATCCTAAAGCCCCGAATACTGCCGATGCTGCTCCGATGTATTCACGTCCTTCGGTCATTGTCAGTGTTGTAGAGGCGGTAAATACGTATCCCACGCCTGTAAGCATCAGCAATGTCAACCCCTCGTAAACCGGGAAGGTGTCAAATAATGTGCCGATAACGAGCTGCGCGATACCTGCGCCAACAAGCAGCAGGCCTCCGACAACAGCCGCTTTTGAACTATTCTTTATCTTCACGGATAAACCGGAGCCTATTCCAATGAACACCGAGTTTATGGCGAAGCATATTGAAAACACAAAAGGAGAATATCCGTAATGGTTTTGAATGATAAATGATGCAGATGAAATGTATGCGAATAGAATTGCACACGCAAAGGCATACATCAATACATATATTCTGAAATATGGCAGACGCAGAAGTTTCAAGATAGAGGCGAATGTCGTAAATATTCCCGCCCGGTTGCGTTGTTCCAACGGATATGATTCTCTGAAAAGAAAACACATTGCAATGATAAGAATACCGATGCCGAGCAATACCATGAAAATACCCTGCCAGCCTGTGAAGGTTGCAACAATGCCGCCGATGACAGGCGACGCTATCGGAGCGACGCCATTGATTGCTCCTATTATCGCCAATATCTTGGCAAGTTCCCGGCCGGAATAATAATCTGTCGCAATGGATCGTGACAGCACAATTCCGCCCGCACCGCCAATGCCTTGAAACAAGCGGCAAATATTGAACCATTCCATCGTTTGTGAGAACAAGATAACTACCGTTGAAACGGCAAAGAGCAGCAATGACACAAGAAGAACAGGTTTGCGCCCGTACTTATCGCTGAGCGGACCAAAAAACAGTTGACCTGCGGCAAGTCCGATAAGGCTCATCGTCAGCCCGAACTGGGCTGTTGATGCCGAACATTTGAATATATCAGCCATTTGTGGCAGGACAGGCAGATACATGTCTGTCACGAATGGCCCGAAAGCCGATAACATCCCAAGAAATACCAATAAAAAAACAAAGTATTTCTTGCCAAATGCAATATTGTTGTCGCTCATATCTCCGTGTTTATATCATTATATTTTTGCGAGTGCAAAATTACCAAATTTATTTATCATGGTATCGGCTCAAAATATAAAAATTTCACAATACTCCGCATCAATCAAGGGTTGTCAAGATATAATAGACAGATTCGATATTGCAAGTCATGCGGTTAGGCGCAAAAGATTGAAATCAGGATTGGCACGCTTATTTCGAGTATTATTCCGTGAAACAGAGCGGCTGATACAAGTTGTGTATCGGAAGATTTTCCGCTGCCTACAATCATAGGCAGGCAGACATCCATTGAATTGATTCCGGCAACAGAGATTGCGGCTTCTCCACGGCCACGTTTGGAAAGGTATTGGCACGACAGCAGTGCAATCATTTCTCTGACCACATTTGCCAGCAATGCTATGGCCGCGACAGAAGCCGCTGCCTCGGCTCCCGCTGTGGCTTCCTTGAATTGCGCTATCAGCACTGACGAAAGCGTGTAGTAGCCGAAACCGCTTCCGATTGCCATGACATCGGCCGAGGGTTCATCGGTGAAAATCATCGTGGCAATATAGGTAAATGCCAGTGTCCCGATGATTGTGCAGGCCGGCAGCAGCAAAAGGCGCGGGTTGAAATTTTTTACAATGGATTTGAGATCGGGACGCATGCCAAGCGATAGGCCGACTTGCATTATAAGGGCATACAGGCAGAGTTGCGGCAAGGAATACTCGTCGACGATGCCGGGCATAAATCCGCACCAGCCGGCAAATATGCCGGCAAATACCATAAGAGGGAACAGGAGATGGCTCATTTCGTACCTCCTTTCCTGTTTGTAAGTTTTATACAAGCGGTTGTTGCCGCTATGCTTCCTGCTACACCCAGCAAGGCGATAACTCCGGCCTTCACCCCGTCTTTATGGATATTCGACAGGATTGATTCGTTTGAGCCGATGCTCAGGCCGAACATGAACAGCAGGATGAATATAGTGAAAGGAGTGGTACGGGAAAGCGTTTTCCGTAAGCCGGATTTGCGGCGAAGCATATAGCCTGCGCCTGCTGATACAATCAGCAGAATAAGAACCTTGAACATAATTTACATAACACGATTAGGTCTGGACCTTTTCAGTCCAAACAGTTTATACTATCAAAATAAAAAGATGGGAGACTGCCTGTCCGGACGCATTTTATGTGAAACAGTCCTGTCAGGCGTGTGTATGCAACTTAAATGAATCCGCTGAACCAATGCACATGAGCCACCCTGCACAGGCGTTCCTCAGCCCGCGCATTCTGACGATTTATGTATTTGGTTGCTATAAACATGATTCAAAACTTGTGCAAAGTTACTAATTTTTCCCGAAAGGAGCAAATCGGGGGGCAATCGCCGCTGTTTTCATAGGTCATTTTTAACGGTCATGTCCATTTATTGAGGGATTTGAGGGCATAGGCAAGGTCGGATAAGTGGCGCTGGAGGGACGCGGACGATTCGGAGTGTGTACTTTTGTCGTATCTTATGGGCTAAA
>CANRZQ010000263.1 GCA_947644475.1 uncultured Muribaculaceae bacterium | reverse complement strand
CAGGGGGTCGAGGTCGCGCACCATTATGAGGAAGATGGCTTTCTTGGCGCCCCGGAATTCGGGGATGGTGCCGTCGGTCTGCCAGGCCACGATGGCGCGGATAAGGTCAATCTGCACTTTTGCGGAGCAACATTCGATGATTTCAAGCCATTCGGGCTTGATTTGCGGTGTGTTTGTCATAATATATGGGTTTAAATATGGTTTGTGTTTGCAAAGATATAATATAAATTATAAAAATGCAAATTTTTTCCCGCAAAAAAAGGTAGGAACACTAATCGCGGAGCGCTTTGCCTGTGGCAAAGAACCCTCCGGCTTGTGACTTTTTTCACAAGCCGGAGGCTTGTGTTCCTGCTTATATTAGAACGACTGCATGTCGACAAGGTGCTTGTAGTAGCCGCCGAGGGCAAGGAGGCTGTCGTGGGTTCCGCTCTCGACGATGCGGCCTTCGTGAAGCACGCAGATGAGGTCGGCGTTGCGGATTGTGGACAGGCGGTGGGCGATGACAAGAGTGGTGCGGTTGGCCATGAGGCGGTCGAGGGCCTGCTGCACGAGATGCTCGCTCTCGCTGTCGAGGGCCGAGGTGGCCTCGTCGAGAATCAGTATCGGAGGATTCTTGAGGATGGCGCGGGCTATCGACAGTCGCTGCCGCTGGCCTCCGGAGAGGCGGCAGCCACGGTCGCCGATGGGGGTGTCGTAGCCCTGCTCGGAGGCGGCGATGAATTCGTGGGCGTTGGCTATGCGGGCGGCGTCGATCACCTGGTCCATCGTGGCGTCGGACACGCCGAATGTTATGTTGTTATAGAATGTATCGTTAAACAAGATTGCTTCCTGGTTGACGTTGCCCATGAGCGAGCGCAGGTCGTGGACGCGCATATCGCGTATGTCGGTGCCTCCGATGGTGATGGAGCCCCGGGCCACGTCGTAGAACCGCGGCAGCAGGTCGGCGAGGGTCGACTTTCCGGAGCCCGACTGCCCTACGATGGCCACTGTGGCTCCGGCCGGGATGTCGAGGTTGATGTCGGAAAGCACGGGATGCTCGCCGTAGGCGAAGTCGACGTCGCGGTAGCGTATGTCGAGGGCGCGGACGGGCAGGGGTCGCGGGTCGGCCGGGTCGGCGATGGGATTGTCGGCGTTGAGTATCTTGTCGATGCGCTGCATCGAGGCAAGGCCTTTCTGAATGGAGTACATAGCCTTGGAGAGGTCCTTGGCCGGGTTGATGATGGAGTAGAATATCACCATGTAGTAGATGAAGGAGGCGGCGTTCATCGACGAGGCTCCCGTGAGGATAAGCGTGCCGCCGAACCACAGCACGATGGCTATGGCCACTGTGCCGAGAAACTCGCTCATGGGGTGGGCCAGCTGCTGGCGGCGCACCATGGCGTTCCACATGCGGAAATACACCTGGTTCTCGCGGTGGAAGCGTTCCTTCACCTTGCCTTCGGCGTTGAAGGCCTTGATAATGCGCAGGCCGCCGAGGGTCTCCTCGATGTTGGCCATGAGCAGGCCCCACTGGTCCTGCACCTCGAGGCTCTTGCGTTTGAGGCGTTTGCCCACGCGCCCCATCACCAGGCCGGCGAGCGGCAGCAGGATGAGGACAAACACGGTGAGCTGCCATGAAATCACAATCATCATCGTGAGGCACACAAGAATCATGATCGGGTCCTTGAACATCATGTCGAGCGACGACATGATGGATGTCTCGATCTCGGCCACGTCGCCCGACATGCGGGCCATTACGTCGCCCTTGCGCTCGGAGGTGAAGAAGCCTATGGGCAGTTGCGTGACCTTGTCGTAGACATAGTTGCGGATGTCGCGCACGATGCCCGAGCGCAACGGAATCACGAAGTAGAAACTAAGGTAGGTGGCGCCTGTTTTCAGCGCGGTCATGGCCACGAGCAGCGCGCCGAGAAGGGCCAGCGTGGAGGCCTGGCCGAAATGCTCGATTGATACTTGCGTGTAATAATAGAAATTGTTTACGGCCACCTCTTTGAGCGACGCCGACCCCACGGGCATGAACGTGTACGACGCTTCGCGTATCTGGAACAGCATCTCCAATATCGGGATTATCACGGCGAATGAGAACAGGGTGAGAAATGCCGCAAGGATATTGAATATGATATTGAGGGCGAGGTATTTCTTGTAAGGCGGCACAAATCGCCGCAGGATGTTCATAAAATCTTTCATGCCGCGAAATTACGAAAAAAAATCCGCATTACAGTATTACATGCCGCAAGCGGGCCACATTTTCCAAATTTCTCACGTTAATGTCCGTGAATTATTCATTAATTTAAATTAATGGCCGATTAACGGTGATTCACGTAAAAAAATCGGAGATTAAACGGAGGGTCATGCGGCGGGTTTAGAAGTCGGAGAAGAGTTTGGGCTTGATTTGCAGGCCGACGCGGAACTGGGAGTGGAATTGCTTGTAGTCGAGCAGGCCTTCGCCGTAGCCGTTGTAGTACTGGAAGAATAGGTATTGGTTGTCGTTCTTGAACAGGCGCACGCCGAATTCGATGATTGTGTTCATGTCGAAGGGGTTCCACTTGGCGCGCCGCACGGTGGTGATGGAGGCGTTGAAGCGGCGGTCGTCGCTCATCCATTGTAAGCCAAACTGGTAGATTCCGGCATATTTTGTGATGTTCTGGTTGTTTTGCCCGTCGACAATCGGAATCCAGAATTTGCCGTGTATCATAACGTTGGGCGTAATCATGATGTTTGCGCCGAATGAGAGGCGGTTCCACGACCGTGATTCCAGCGAGTCGCGGCCGTTGGATTCGTGCTCGAGCACCATGAATGCCTTTCCGATGTAGCGGTTGCGCACAAACAGCGGCTTTGCCAGGCCGATGCCGGGGTTGAAGTTGAGGTCGGTCATGGGCATGGAGTTTTGCAGAACGTTCCAGAACACTTTCTGTGTGTAAAAGAGGTAGAGATATGTGCCCCACGGGAGCGTCGATTTTGTGAGACGCTGCGATAATGATATCTGGAATTTGACGTTTGTGTTTGCCGCGGTGGGCTTGTGGCCTATGGGAGGGCCGAATATGAAGTAGTTGTCCTTGTACAGGCCGAAATACGGCTGATTGTCGAAAGCGCGGCGCACGGAGTCGGTGTTGAATGACTCTTCGGGCGGAGCCACAATCTGGGCCCGGGCGAATGCTGCGCCAAGCATCACAGACAGGAGTAATATTATGATTTTGGTTTTCATTATTCAGGTGCAAAATTAGCAATAAGTTTGAATAATCGACTATTGTATGCCCTGAAATGCCAATATTTCTTCCGTAAAGATGAAAAAAAAGCCCCGCTCCTGTGTTTGGAGCGGGGCTTTGTGGTGATGGTCAAGCCCGGAGGGCCTGATTATTAGAGACGGGGGCCAGCTGCAACGAGAGCCTTGCCGGCTTCGTTGGTGGTGTATTTCTCGAAGTTCTTGATGAAGCGGCCAGCGAGGTCTTTAGCCTTGACGGTCCAGTCTTCGGGGTTTGCGTATGTGTCGCGGGGATCGAGGATGGCGGGATCAACACCGGGAAGTGCGGTGGGCACTTCGAAATCGAAGATGTCGATTTTCTTGGTGGGTGCGGTGAGGATCGAGCCGTCGAGGATAGCGTTGATG
>CANRZQ010000262.1 GCA_947644475.1 uncultured Muribaculaceae bacterium | reverse complement strand
GCCTCGTCCTCGACGAGGTGAACCACCCCGACCTCACCGACGCCCGCATCGCCGCTTGGCTCAAAACCCTTTGACACAAGACGACATAAACACATAATCAGCATGGATGGCATGCCATCCATGCTGATTATGTGTTTATGTCGTCTTGTGTCAAAGGGTTTTGAGCCAAGCGGCGATGCGGGCGTCGGTGAGGTCGGGGTGGTTCACCTCGTCGAGGACGAGGCCCACCATGCGGCCGTCAACCTCGGCGTCGGAGCCGGAGAAGTCATAGCCGTCGGCATTGAACGAGCCTTCAAATTTCGCTCCTGTCCCTTGCAGGCGACGGTATATTTCGCCGAGGGCGCCGCAGAACGACGACATCGACTCGTCGCCACAGCCAAACAGGGCCACGGTCTTGCCCGTAAGGTCCATGGCCTCGAGGCCGTCGAGGAAGTCGGCAAAATCGTCCTGGATGTCGCCGTCGCCCCATGTGGAGCATCCCAGCAATATCATATCATAGTCGCCGACAAGCGACGGGGCGGTGTTTGCAACGTCGTGAATGTCGGCCATGTCCACGCCGAGCGCGCGGCATATACGGTTGGCTACATCAGCTGTATATCCTGTGGAGGATCCAAAAAATATTCCGGTCTTTTTCATTACTATTGTTTTTTTTCATATTCCTAACATAGCATGGCAGCATTTGGTTCGCAAGGGAGCAAAATATGACAAATATAAATGTTTTAACATTATTTAATTATAATTTTACATATTTACCCTAATTAATACTTACATTTGCATACATTTTAGACCATATCCAAAATTCATTTATAATGTAAATTGATGACTTTTGCGCCCTGAGCCATTTCCCCGGCCGACGCGCAAACGGCGCAGACGGTCCGTCGCCGGTTCTCGGTCCGGGCGCTTAAACCTCGGAAATGCTAAAAGACACACACAAACCGGACAAACCGGACGCTTTATTCAAGGCGTCCGGATTTTTTTGAAATAAAAATGCAGGAGCGTTCGATAATTTAAAATAACTGTGTATCTTTGTACACATAACAAACATAGCCTTATGTGTACAAATGCAGAATGTATTTCGATTCTTAAATCTAACTTGCCACGAATAAAAGAAGAATTTGGCGTGACCGGCATGTCTATTTTCGGATCTGTGGCCCGGGGTGACAGTCTCGACGACAGCGATGTAGATATTATCGTGAGCATGCCTCCAAAAATATTCATGCTCTCAGCCCTTAAATATTTTCTTGAAAAAATCCTCAACAATTCAGTAGATTTAATACGTCGTCATCCCTACATGTCTGAAAAATTTCTCAAAGAAATATCCCGTGATGAAATCACAATATTCTAAATCTAACATTGAGCGCACGCTCTTGACTCTGAAAGATATATCCAGGACGTTAGACGAACTCATAACGTGGAACAATGACATTCCGAATTTTGAGGCATACCATACGTCTCAAACGGGAATGCAATTACTCGCCGCAAATTGCACTTTAATTACTGCAATCGGAGAAGGCATAAATAGATGCAATAGAAACCTGCCGGGATTTCTTGAGGAATATTTTCCGGATATACCTTGGAGTGCGATAATAGGAATGCGCAATCACATAGCACACGGTTATTTCGAACTGGACTCTGAAATAGTTTTCGAGGCCGTAAAAAGCGATATACCGCCTCTTCGAGAAGTAATCAGACAAGCCATTTCTTATCTGGAGAATAATCAGACAGCCAACCCCTGACATCTATCCGTACAGTCTGACGCGTATTGCGCACGGAGATGCACTTTTTTTTTGAGATGTCGGGAAGATTGTGTAACTTTGTGGCTCAAAATGTTTAACCAAACTGTTGTATTTTGGACTTAGACCCATTACCGGCGGATTTCATACCCGCTATCATATCTCTTTCCGCTAATAGTTTCGCCACTCCGCAGGTCATAGCGCTGGTTATCGCTGTGGCCGCACTTTTTGTGTCGGGCTTTGTGTCGGGCAGCGAAATCGCTTTCTTCTCGCTGTCGGACAACCAACTTGAAGAAATTGCCGAATCGCCTCGTGGCTCGCTCATCCGCCGGCTGCTTGAGAAGCCCGAGAAACTGCTCGCCACAATCCTGATTACAAACAATCTGGTGAACGTGTCGATTGTAGTGCTCACCAATTTTGCCCTTGGCCCGGTGTTCGAAGGCATGAACGAGGTGTTGAGTTTCATACTCCAGTCTGTAATCCTCACCTTCCTGATTCTCCTTTTCGGCGAAATTCTGCCAAAACTCTACTGCAACAACTATCCCTTGAAATGGGCGCAGTTTGCCGCACCCGGAGTGCTGTTTCTCACAAAACTGTTTTCCCCCTTGTCGAAGTTGCTGGTGGGCTCAACATCTATCGTTAACAAGGTGGTTCCCAAAGAGACACACAACATCTCCACCGACGAATTGTCTCAGGCCCTCACCATCACCGACGTGAACGCCGGCTCCGACAAGCAGATGCTCGAAGGCATCCTGCGATTCGGCAACACCACCGCCTCCGAAATCATGACGCCGCGCATCTCGATTGTTGGCATCGAGGCCGACGAGCCTTTCGAGGAAGTGATGAAAATAATAATCGAGCACGGCTACTCGCGCATGCCCGTATGGCGCGAGACCCAGGACTCTATCGAGGGCATACTCTACGCCCGCGACCTGCTCCCATATATCGAGGCTGTGCCCGAAAATTTCGACTGGCACCGGCTTCTGCGACAGCCTTTCTACGTGCCCGAATCACGCATGATCGACGATCTGATGGAAGACTTCCGCAAACTCAAAATCCACATGGCAATAGTGGTAGACGAATTCGGAGGCACACAGGGCATCGTCACACTTGAAGACATCCTCGAGGAAATCGTGGGCGACATCGACGACGAATACGACCAGGAAGACAAACTGTATACCCGGCTCTCCGACGATACATTCAACTTCGAGGGACGCATACCCCTCACCGATTTCTTCCGAATCACCGGACTCGACGCCGACGACTATTCCGACATGGCCGACGACGCCGAGACTCTCGCCGGAATGCTGCTCGCCATAAAAGGCGACTTCCCGAAAGAAAAAGAATCGCTCGTCTACGGCAGATGCCGCTTCCTCGTGCTAAAACTCGCCGACCACCGCATCACGCTCGTGCGTGTAAAGGTGATGCCCGACGACCAAACCAGCTAATAATAAAAAACAATAATAATGAATCTGTTCGATACAATCAATGAGGCAATGAAGCAGGCCATGAAAGACCGCGACCGCGTGCGCCTCGAAGCCCTAAAAGGTATCAAAAAAGAATTTCTTGAAGCAAAGACCGCTCCCGGAGCCAACGGCGAACTTCCCGACGACAAAGCCACAGCAATCCTCGTGAAAATGGCAAAACAGCGCAAGGAATCGGCGGCCATTTACACCGAGAACGGCCGTGAGGAACTCGCAGCCGGCGAACTCGCCGAACTTGCCGTAATCGAGGAATATCTGCCCAAGGAACTATCCCCCGAGGAACTCGAAGCCGAAATCCGCGCTATCATAGTCGAGACCGGTGCAACCTCTCCCAAGGAAATGGGCAAAGTAATGGGCGTGGCAACAAAACGCCTTGCCGGACGCGCCGAAGGCGGCCAAATCTCCGCACTCGTACGCTCCATCCTGGCCCAATAAGCCCGGCAGGAACACTTTTGCCACAGGGAAAAGGCCCCTCCGGCGTGTATAAAAAACTTATCG
>CANRZQ010000261.1 GCA_947644475.1 uncultured Muribaculaceae bacterium | reverse complement strand
GGATGAAATCTCTCCATCGTTGCCGGCAAACGGGCTGTCGGAAAGCGAATATGCCGTGGCTTGCAGACGCCGCCCCGATGCACTTATGCTCAATGCGTGGTCGGCAACCCTGCTATCGTCCAAGGCAAAACTGCCGTCGACATATTCCAATTGCTCGGGCAAATCGAACTCTATCGTAAACCCGCTCACCGGATCCATATTTTTTACGGTCAACGGTACGGTCACCTCCGAATCACACACGCCCGAGGCCGATCCGACATGCAGTTCGTTTACTGCATATGGTTCGGCGAGCAGACGCAAAGTCGCAGAGCCGCCTGAAATGCTATTGCTATAAATCGTAACCGTGTTGCTTGTCGCTCCACGGCGCATTGGAAAGTAAGCCACTTTCAGTGCCCCAGTTGCGCCGGGAGCCAAGACAAACGGAAGTGCCGACTCAGATTCGTAATCAGACGAACTGAATTGCACAGATTCAACCTCCAGCGGCGATGTGCCGGTGTTACGGACGGGAATGTCTAGCGTATATCGGCTGCGTATGGACACACCGCCAAAGTCGTAGACCGGCCCGGAAGGATATTCTGCTCGCGCTGCCATTACAGTCACGTTCAATTGCTTGACCGATGCCGCTAAAATCTCACCTTTCAAGTCCGTGGCTTTAATTTCGGGTTGCACCGACAATGCTGCTGGTTCGTAGCCGAGGCGTATTTTTATCCGTGCAACCTCCCCGCTGCCGGGAGCAATAGGAGTCATATCGGTGGAGAATAAGAGTATACGCAGATGCCCGTCGCCATCCGAGGCTGCCACGATGCTGTGCTGCGCTCCCCGACCACACGTTTCGGCACTATCGTCGACAACCGCAACGACATTGTCAAGCTCCGCAGCGAGTTGCAGCCCCGACAGCGCGACATCGTTAGCGACACTCACCGACAAGAACAATTCCTCGCCGGGAGAGCCTTCGACGGGCGACATCGTCACCGCAACCTCTGCCAATGCAGCCAGTGCCCCAAGGGCACCGGCAACAAAGGATAAAAGGATTCTTTTCATCTTATCAGCGTAAAATCATTTTACAACTTTTGCGCCGTTCACGATGTAGACACCGCGGGGCAAATGGTCGAGGTCGGAGGCATTGTCACCGACACGCATGCCGTGGATATTATAGACGCCTTCGGCCTTTCGGTTTATCGTCGTGGACACATCGCCCACGCCCATAGTCACGTCTTCGACCACGGCGGCAATATTTGAGCCGTCGGCATCGCTAAGTTTAAGGCTGAGAATGTTTGCCGAGCCGATATTAGCCACGGCATGACGCCCCGGCTCTATCCTGCGGCCTGAAAGCGTATAGGCCATGAATATATATTCATTGTCGGCAATCCACGCTCCGGCCTGCTCGAATCCGTCGAGGACGGAACACGGGGCGACTGCGGCGTTGCGTTCCATGTCGAGATTAAACTGCACGCCGGCAATAGCCACAGGGCTGTCGATATAGAGGATACCGTCTTCCACAATATATGATGCTACGGCTTCCACACCTGCTGCCGGATTGGCTCCCGGGTTAAGGATGCGGCGGATAATGCCTACTACGTCGAGAATGTCAATCTCCGAGTCTGCGTTTAGGTCGGCAGCCTCGAAGATGAAAGGCTTGGGGTTCATGCCGGCGGCATAATTCACGGTGGTGATTACGTCGGCCACGTCCACATCGCCCGACCCGTTGGCATCGCCCAAGGTAGCGGTAAGCGGCGTCACTGCCACGGTCTTCGAGGGCGAATTTTCGGTCATACTTGTGCGCATCACCTTATAATAATAGCAATATGTTGTGCCGGGGCGCACCTCGTAGTCGGTCAGCGAAGTTTGCTCTGCCTCAATCAAAGCCTGGTTTATGCGAATGGTGTCGGAAGGCAAGCCTTCGGAGTTGATACTGTAACGATACATGTTATAACCGAGCATGTCGTCGAAATTTTCCTCTGAATTTTCCCATTCGAGGTTCACGCGGCCAAGACCGGCCTCGGCAGTAAAACCTTCGGAGAGCGAACCGGCAGCCTGCACCATCACATTGAAGCGGGCGTCTTCAAGCGGTATTTCAAAGTATTCATCATCTTGTGCAGAGGCAACATAGATGCGGTTAAGGCCATCGAACGAACTGCGGCCACTGATTGTGAGCCATGCGGTGTAGACATCGACCACATCGCCGTTGTCCATCACCTCTGACCGCCATTCGCCGTCTTCGGCAATGGATGTTTGCGTGTAGGGGGCACGCACGCCCATAGCCAACATCGGAGCGACATCATGATTCATACGGCGATTGAAGTACACCTCAAACTTGTGGCGGCCTACACCAAGGGGCGGCAGCATCTCGAACTCGTCTTGTGCATCATATCCGTCCACCACAACTTTCCACACAATGCCGTGCGCCTGCGAGGATGGACGTGTAAGCATATTCGAAAGGTCGTATTTGGCAAAACCGTGACCAGCCTCAATATCCCATATATTTTCTCGGGCTATTTCCTCCCTTGCCGACCCGAAATAATTCGGATTCGCAAACTTGATAATTTTAATTTTACTGGAATAATCATCCCTATTCGGAATCAAAAGATTGTTTCCTCCCCACAATTCGCTTGCATGAAGGGCAAAAGCGGGGGGATTGGACGTAGGCGTAAGCTCCCCCGAATGGTCAGGCAAACTTCTCACAAAATAGTTTGAGTATTCAGAAATAGCTCGCAAATCAGGGCTGTTCCAGAAGTCTTTTTGAAGCCCCACAACACATCTGGTAAGAGTGCTTCTGTCCATACCAATAATGCTCGCACTAACAGCCTCATCTACATAATCAAACAGGCAATCTTCAATAGTGAGCATCAAAGTCTTGTCGTTAAGAGGACTCAAGCTAATTGGATGACCAAAATCAGAGAAATGGCAATAACGTATTTCCGAACCTGCACCCCCATAATAGAAAGAGATATAACCGCCATTTTTATAAGGACTATCTCTTGGAATAAATTTAATAGGCTTTTCGGGTGTGCCGACAGCTATAATTTTTCCGTCTACCTTAATTGTCGAGGCTATATCGAATTTGAGGGCCGTACCGGGTTCAATGGTGAGAGTGATTCCCTTCGGAACCGCAACATTTGACACTACATTATATGTTTTATCAGCGGTGAGGGTCATGTCGGATTCGATTACGCCGCCGATTTCCACGCCGTTCTCGAGGGTGTATTGAATTTCCTGAGTAACGGGGTCTGCATTGTCGGCAGTGGCGGTAAGGCGTAGGCGCACGATGCGGCCGTCGACGGCATTGTCGGCGAAGCGGACGCGCAGGGGCAGCGCCGAGCGAGATTTTCCGTAAGACGACAGGGTTGTTCCAAAATCGACATTTTGGTCGATAAAGCCGACAATATTGTTCACTTCCTCGGCCGATTCGATTTTCAGGCGCACATTGCGTGCGGTGCCCCAAGTGTTGCGGAGCACAGGATAGATTTCCACAATCTCGCCGGCATCGGGACGGCCATCGCCGTCGCCGGCGGGATCTTCGAGTTCGCATCCCACAAATTGCAACTGTGGCCGCCGGTCGGAGTCTTTTGTGCAGTAAGCCGCATAAATGTCAAGATTTCCTTTGGGGGTGACAGCATTGATGAGGTCGCCAAAAAGTTCCTCTCTATTATCGTAACGCTTGGTTTGAAGCAGACGCGAAAGCGCACCGGCAACCAATGGTGTGGCCATCGACGTGCCGTTGAGCTGCTTGTACC
>CANRZQ010000260.1 GCA_947644475.1 uncultured Muribaculaceae bacterium | reverse complement strand
CTTCTTGAATCGCTACGCGATTCTGTGATACGCCCTTATTTGAACCGCATTGCACTGGCCGTGCGTCCCTACATTGTGGGTGGGATGGTTTGAGATTGAATCGAGTTTAACGAGATGAAAGATGGTTCTTTTTGGTTCTTTCATAGTCCAGGATGGTTCGGGCCGGCGCAGCGCATAATCGACGGCAGTGTAGGGACGCACGGCTCGTGCGTCCGCAGTCGGCTGCGCCGGGCCGGAACTATCAGGAACCATGAAAGAACCATCGGCAAACTATTTTTTGAGGTATTTTGAGTATTTGGCTTTGACGATTTGGTAGGATTGCTCTACGAGCTGAAGGATTTCGGCAGCGGAGATGTCGCCGCCGAAGTTGAGCTGAATCCAGTATTTGGCGCTCATGTTGCGCTGTCGCTCGCATGAGCGGCGGCTTTCGTATAGTTCTGCGATTTTTTCGGGCGTGTTCTTCACCACGGCGTAATGAAAGTCGTCGATGTCGGTCATGCAAAACATGTGGCCGCAGACGTAGAACACGAGCACCGATGAGAAGCGTGGAGCAAATTTCCCGAATGGCGTTTTTTCCGTGACGCCTTCAAACGACAGGCAGTAGTTGCGGAACTGCTCAATATCCATGATTAGCGAATGTTAAGGATGTCGGCAAATGAGTCGATCATATAGTCGGGATTTGCCGCTTTGAGGGATGCGATTGAGCCGTTGCCGTAGGTCACGGCGCATGTCTTGCACCCGGCGGCGTTTCCCATCATTATGTCGACATCGGCATCGCCGACTACCAGGGTGGAGGCGGCATCCCAGCCAAGGGCGGCAAGGATGGTGAGCACCGGCTCGGGGTCGGGTTTCCCTTTGGCCACGCTGTCGGCTCCGACAATCATGCTGAACCAGCCGGTTATGCCCAAGCCGTTAAGATAGTCGTTTAGCGAGCCGATGCGCCGGCTCGATGCAATAGCAAGTCCAAGGCCGCTTTCGTGAAGCCGCCGGAGTGTAGGCAGCACTTCCGGGAAAGCCTTCTCATGCGCGTCTTTTTTCAGTCTGTCGTAGTTGGCGCGGAATATTCTTGCAAACTCTGCATTGGAAATATCGAGGTCGGGATATAGATATTTCCCGGCTTCGTCGGTGCGGATTCCGATAATAGCCCGACATTCGCCGTCGGTTTTTTCGGGGAGGCCCATTTCTGCGATGGTGGCTTTAATCGTGGAGAGGATAACGCCGGAAGTGTCCATCAGCGTGCCGTCGAAATCAAATATATAGTTCATATTTTGAAAATTTTAAAAGGCCACACCCCAAATGTGGCGTGGCCTTAATTGTGCATTGTGCATCGTGCATTGAATTAATCTTTGGCGGGGAGGGCAACCGAAGGCTCGGGGGTGATGCCGTCGCGGCGAAGGAGGGCGTCGATTGTGGGGTCGGCGCCACGGAAGCGGCGGTAGAGTTCGGCAGGGTTCTCTGTGCCGCCGCGGCTGAGCACGTTGTCGCGGAACGATTTGGCAGCCTCGGGCGAGAAGATGCCTTTCTCCTGGAAGTAGGCGAAGGCGTCGGCGTCGAGCACTTCGGCCCATTTGTAGGAATAGTAGCCGGCAGCGTAGCCCCCGGAGAAGATGTGGGAGAACTGCGGAGAGGTCATTGTGCCTTCAACCGCGGGGAATGTGTTGAGGGCGGCGATGGCGTCGCGCTCGAAAGCCATGGGGTCGGTCACGGCCTCGGTGATTGTGTGCCATGCCATGTCGAGGTAGCCGAACTGCAACTGGCGGATGCAGGCGTAGGCGGCTCCGTATTGCTGGGCGGCCACCATGCGGTCGATGAGTTCCTGCGGGATGGGTTCGCCGCTCTGGTAGTGCTTGGCGAAACTGTCGAGGAATTCTTTCTCTGTGAGATAGTTCTCGTTGAACTGCGAGGGGAGTTCCACAAAGTCGCGGTAGACAGATGTGCCCGAGAGCGAGCCGTATTTTGTGTCGGCGAGCAGGCCGTGGAGTGCGTGGCCGAATTCGTGGAGGAAGGTCTCAACCTCATAGGGGGTGAGCAGCGAGGGCTTGTCGGCGGTAGGTTTGGTGAAGTTCATCACGATCGACACGTAGGGGGCGCGGCGCGAGCCGTCGGCCTCGTGGCGTTCGCCGCGGAATTCGGTCATCCATGCGCCGGGGCGTTTCGACGCGCGGGGGAAGAAGTCGGTGTAGAGCAGGCCCATGAACCGGCCGTCGGCGTCGACCACGTCGAAGCATTTCACGTCGGGGTGGTACACGTCCACTTCGGTGTTGGGCTTGAATTGCAGGCCGTAGAGGCGTGTGGCCAGGCCAAACACGCCGTTGATTACGCTGTCGAGCGGGAAGTAGGGGCGGAGAGCCTCGTCGTCGAAAGAGTATTTTGCCGTTTTGAGTTTGTTCGACCAGTAAGAGTGGTTCCATGCTGTGATTTCAACGTCTTTTCCGGCTTCTTTCGATGCGAATGCTTTGAGTTCGGCAAATTCGCGCTTCTGGGCCGGGAGATAGGCGTCGCGCAGGCGGTCGAGCAGGTCGTACACGGCTTCGGGAGTCTGTGCCATTGTGCGTTGGAGGCTCTGGTCGGCGTAAGTCTTTTTGCCGAGGAGACGTGCTATTTCAAGGCGCACGGCGGAGATGCGGGCTATGTTGTCGAGGTTGGAATATTCGCCTTGGGTGTTGCGCGAGGTGTAGAGTTTGTGGAATTTGCGGCGCACGTCGTCGTTGTCGGCATATTTCATCACGGCCATGTAGGTGGGCTGGGCGAGGGTGAAGAGGTATTCGCCCTTGCGTCCTTTTTCCTCGGCGGCTTCGGCAGCCTGCTGGATTATTCCTTCGGGGAGGCCTTGCATCTGGTCGGGCGTGAGCCAAATCTCGTAAGTGTTGAGTTCGCGCAGTACGTTCTGGCCGAAACGTGTGGTGAGGCCGGAGAGTTCCGATTTCAGTTCCTTGAAACGCTGCTGGTCGGCATCGGGCAGGAGTGCGCCGTTGTTGGCGAAACTGTCGTACACGGTCTGGAGCAGCATGCGGTCCTCGGGAGTAAGGGCATCGTAAGCCTCCTTGTTGCCGGCGTAGAAATCGTTTACGGTCTTGATACGCTGCCACAGGCCGGGGTTGAGGATTATGTCGGTGCCGTAGTCGGAGAGTTTCTGTGATGCCTCCATCGAAAGAGCCATCATCTCGTCGTTGGCGTCGGCCTCGAGCAGGTTGAAGAATATGCTTGTCACGCGGTCGAGGTCCTCGCCGGTTTTCTCGTAGGCCACGATTGTGTTCTCAAATGTCGGGGCCTCGGGGTTGTTGACTATTGCGTCCACTTCGGCGCGTGCGCGTTCAATGCCGCGGTCGATGGCCGGCATATAATGTTCCGTCTTGATTTTAGAGAACGGAATTGTGGTGAAATCATCGAAGAGAGGATTCGTGTTTTGTGCTGTTGCCATAAAAGCAAATAATAACAGGATAAGGGATGATATTTTTCGCATGATGTGATTGGTTATTATATCATTTATTCGTCGGTGTCGTCGTCAATGTCGAAATCGAAATCCTCGCCCCAGGCATCGGGAGATATCGAGCGAAGGTCTTCGGCTTCCTCATAGTCGGCGTCTTCCTCCATGGGCGACGGCTCGAATATGAACTCGTCTTCCTCGCGCACGCGGTGGTGGCCGTCGAGGGGGCGGTGCACTATGTCGGGAGTGGCGAGGCGGTTCGATTCGTCGGTTATTGCGCGCCAGAGCGTGTCTTTAAGTTCGGTGAGGCCGTAGCCGGTGACGGCGGAGATGAACAC
>CANRZQ010000259.1 GCA_947644475.1 uncultured Muribaculaceae bacterium | reverse complement strand
GTCCATGTCATAATGGTAGAGCAGGTGTCCGTTATTGTCGAGGGTGTATATTCCGCTGCTGAGGGTGCCAATCCACAGGAGTCCGTCGCGCGTCGTGGCCACGCGGTTGATGCGGTAGTCGCTCAGGTCCTTGTCGATGGCGGTAGGCCAGGGCGAGAGGGTGCCGTTGCGCATCAGGAATATTCCGGATTTTTCGGTGAGGACGAGCAGCCCCTCGATGCCGGCGAGAGGCGTTATCGACACGGCATTGTCGTTTTTTGTGGCATCGCGGCTGAATATTTGTCGCCAGATATTGTTTTCGAGGGTGTAGATGCCGCCTTCTACCATCTGTGCGTAGATTTTCCCGGCTGTGGTGAAGATGTAGAGCGGACGCAGGTTTTGCCCTTCTCCTACGATTGTCACGGAATGGCCGTCGTAGGCAAAAGTTGTCCTGAAGGAATTGAAATACAGGATGTTGTCGCATCGTTTGATGCCCCATATTTCCTCGTTTTCGAATCGGAATCCTTCGATTGAGTCGCTCAGGGAGGTGTATCGGAGGATGCCTCTGTCGTCGCGCGTGAAATATCCGAATTCCTCGAAGGCTCCGGCATATATGCGCCCGTCCTCAGCATATACCGACCTCACCACGCTTGACCCGGCCACAGGCGTAAGTTCCCACCGGATGCCGTCGTATTCGATGACGCCGGCATTGTTTGCCACATATATAATGCCGTCGGAGTCTTGTGTCACGCACCAGTTCTGGGCATCGTACTGTGGCATCGGGTAGTTTGTGAGCACGGGCATGAATCGTGCGGCGTGGGCAAAATTCACGCAGGCGCACAGCATCAGCAGCAATATGGCAATAGGTTTAGGCATCGGCAGGTGTTAAAAATAAGACACGAGGCAAAGGTAGGTGTTTTAAAAGAAATATACAAATTTTTACTTAAAATAATTTATTGAGGAACAATGACATACCTGCTGTTGACGTAGTAATGACGTAGTGGAGGTATTGGGTGACGTAATGATGTAGTAGCCGTAAATTTGCACCCGAATTTCAGGAAATTTAACTTTGCGGCGTCGAATTTTTAACAAAGACAAGCAAATCACAATATTCTTTAACTTAAATCAAAAAGCATGAAAAAGCTATTTTTTGCGATGCTGTTGACATTTGTCACATGTCTCGCGGCGGCCGCGGCCAACGTGACCGGACAAGTAGTTGACAACACGGGCGAGCCTCTGCCCGGTGTATCAGTCATGGTAGTGGGCTCCACCACCATGGGTACGACAACCGACCTTGACGGTAATTACACGCTTGCCGGGATTCCCGACGACGCCACGCTCCGTTTCAGTTATGTAGGCTTCGTAAGCCAGGACCAGAAAGTTGCCGGCCGCAAGACAGTAGACGTTACTCTTTTGGAAAACAACCAGGTGCTTGAAGAAGTGGTTGTAATCGGTTACGGCGCAGCCAAGGCCAAGGACCTTACGGCCCCCATCACCGTGGTGCAGGGCGAAGACCTCGCCGGCATCCCTACCTCGTCGCCTATGGGCGCCCTCACAGGCAAAGTGCCCGGCGTGAACATTCTTAATTCCGGTACGCCCGGCGACTCTCCCAAGGTTCAGATCCGCGGTGTGGGCTCGTTCTCGGCAAGCACGCCTCTGTTTGTAGTCGACGGTGTATTCTACGACAACATCCAGTTCCTCAACAACGACGATATTGCCGAGATGTCGATTCTTAAAGATGCCTCGTCGGCAGCCATCTATGGTGTGAAAGCCGCCAACGGCGTTGTGATTATCACCACCAAGCACGGCCGCAAGAACCAGAAAGCCAAAATCACATATAACGGCTATGTCGGTTTCTCAAAAGCCACCAATGTGCTCAAAATGGCCAACTCCCACGAGTATGCCACCATGCTCATGGAAGCCAACCCCGACGCTTACAAATCATATCTTGAAGCATCCATCAACCGTTACGGCGGCAATATGAGCGACCTCTCGTTCAACGCCGACACCGACTGGTACGACCAGCTTCTCCGCACAGGCATGGTGACAAACCACGGCCTCTCGATAGCCGGCGGCAGCGACCGCGCCACCTACTCGCTTGGCATGAACTACCTCTATCAGGACGGTATTCTTGACTCCGACAACAGTTACAACCGCCTCAACTTCCGCGCCCAAATCGACTACGACGCCACCGACTGGCTTAAAGTAGGCTTCAACGGCGTGTTCGGCAAATCGCACCAAGTACACCCCAACAACTCGGCATGGCAGACAGCATTCAACATGCCCCAGCTTATGCCGGTGATGGACGAGAATAACACCGCCGCCTATCCCGAGAAATTCGCCTCGCCCGAGGAACTTGGCTTCTCCGCCAACTTCAAGAACCCCGTTGCCACGGCAAAATATCATAATTCAGAAAACGAGAACTATCAGGCTCTCACCAACTTCTTTGCCGACTTCACCTTCATCCCTGAGAAACTTAACTTCCGCACAAGTTACGGCTACGACTTCTCGGCAATCAACGGCCGCACCGTGACCGAGCCCTATTTTGTGTCGAACAACCAGATGGCCGCCAACTCGTCGCTCAACAAGTCGCGCACACAATACAACAAATGGGTGTGGGACAACGTGCTCACCTACAAGGATAAAATCGACCGCCACTCGTTCGGCGCCATGGTGGGCTACTCGATGCGCCAGGACCGTTGGGATTACCTCGGCGGCTCCGTAAGCGACATCCCCACCGAAAAGCCCGAATACTGGTATATTGGCCAGGGCAACGCCGAGACAAGCCGCGCATCCGACGGCGGCACACGCTATCGCAGCCAGTCGGTATTCGCCCGCCTGAACTATGACTTCGATTCCCGCTACCTGCTCATGTTCACTATGCGTGCCGACGGTACGTCGAAATATCAGGAAAAATGGGGCTACTTCCCCTCAGTGGGCGGCGCATGGGTTATCTCCAATGAATCGTGGATGAAAGACCAGAACTGGGTCGACTTCCTCAAACTCCGCGCAAGCTGGGGCCGCCTCGGCAACGACAACGTGGCCGCTTCCGACGGTTTCGCCTCGATAACCACAGGCATGGGCGCCTCCGGTGTATTCGGCAACAATATATTCCAAGGCTACCAGAACAACGTATACTTCTCATGGCTCAAATGGGAAGTTGTGTCCGAGACCAATGTCGGCTTCGCATACCAGGCCCTCAACAGCCGCCTCAATGTCGACTTCGACTACTTCTACCGCCAGACCTCCAACGCCGTGATCTCCCCGCTGCTCCCCTTCGAGAACAAGACACTCGCCGGCAACTACGGTGAAATCGAAAACCAGGGTGTGGACCTCACCATCGACTGGAACGACCGTGTGGGCGACTTCGCATACAACGTGGGCTTCAACATGTCCACACTCCGCAACCGCGTGAAGAACCTTGGCGGCCAGCCCTATGTGCTCGGCGGAAAGACCATCAACATGGTGGGCAAACGCATGAACTCGTTCTACGGCTACAACGTGATTGGCGTATATCAAAACGAGGCACAATGTGCTGCCGACCCCGTGGCCGTGGCCAATGGCCTGCAACCCGGCGACTTCATCTACGAAGACGTTGACGGCGACGGCGCAATCACCGGTGCCGACCGCAAATGCCTCGGCTCATACCTGCCCTCGTTCACCTACGGCATCCACGCCGGATTCCAGTGGAAAGGCCTCGACTTCGAGATTTCCACATACGGACAGCACGGCGCGAAACTCTTCAACCGCAAGCGTCAGCTGCGCTATGCACAGGCCAACTATAACTT
>CANRZQ010000258.1 GCA_947644475.1 uncultured Muribaculaceae bacterium | reverse complement strand
ATCCATGGAAAGGCCGGGACAAGATCGACCCCTACCTCCAGCCCCTCTACGACGCCCTCGAAGACATGATACCCGCCATGAAACTCCGCGAGTACATGGACACAAAGACAATCCAGATCGCGCCCCTCGCCTTCATGCGCGGACGCACCCTCAACGACGCCGTGATAGTGCTCGACGAAGCCCAGAACACCACCACCCACCAGATAAAAATGTTTCTCACCCGCCTGGGCATGAACGCCAAGATGATAATCACCGGCGACATCACCCAGATCGACCTGCCGCGCTCCACCCAGTCGGGCCTCATCCAGGCCCTGCGCGTGCTCCGCGACGTGAAAGGCATCGGAAAAATAGAATTCGGCAAAAAAGACATCATCCGCCACGCCCTGGTGCAGCGCATCGTCGAGGCCTACGAAGCCTTCGACAACGAGAAAGAAGAATCGGGCCACAAGCCCGAGACATGTGTTCCTGCCTCAGATGAATAAAAAAATGCGACGGAAAATTTGGAAAATCGCATAAATAATCGTTACTTTGTAGAAACAAAACAACAAAAAACGATTTCAACTAACCCACCTATGAAAAAGAAATTCATCTGCGTAGTCTGCGGCTACGTACACGAAGGCGACGAAGCCCCCGAAAAGTGCCCCCTCTGCGGCGCGCCCAAATCGAAATTCAAAGAACTCGTCGACAATGACGAAGACCTCGCATTCGTGACCGAACACGAAATCGGCGTGGCAAAAGGCTGCGACGAGGAAATGATAAAAGACCTCACCGCCCACTTCAACGGCGAATGCTCGGAAGTAGGCATGTATCTGGCCATGTCGCGCCAGGCCGACCGCGAAGGCTATCCCGAAATCGCCGAGGCATTCAAGCGCTACGCCTTCGAGGAAGCCGAGCACGCATCCAAATTCGCCGAACTCCTCGGCGAATGCGTATGGGACACCAAGACCAACCTCGAAAAGCGCATGGCAGCCGAAGCCGGCGCCAACGCCGACAAGATGCGCATCGCACGCCGCGCCAAAGAACTCAACCTCGACGCCATCCACGACACCGTGCACGAAATGGCAAAAGACGAGGCTCGCCACGGCCAGGGCTTCCAAGGCCTCTACCGCCGCTACTTCAAGAAATAAGACAAGAAACTTATCCCCAACCCAAAGCGTGGCCGCATCTGTGGCCGCGCTTTTCAAATACCATGACATGAAAAAACTACTGCTCGCGCTTCTTCTGCCCCTGCTCGCCATAGCCGCCGGAGCGCAAACCATCGACATCCTATCGCTCAACAACTCGCTCATCGACTACAACAACCAGCCCGCCATGTTCAACGCCATGGCCGCCGCGATGGGCAAAGACGCCCGTTGGCAAGCCCGCACACAACTCGGACGCACCCTCATCTACCACTACAACGACCCGCTCTCCCGCGACATCGCCCTGAGCCGCCCCTGGTCCTACATCATCCTCCAGGAGCAAAGCGCGCTGCCGCGCACCGCCGAAGAAGCCTTCGCCCAGTCGGTGCTCCTGTGGAAAAAAGCCCTGCTCGACAAATATCCCGAATCCACCCCCACAATCATCCTTCCAATGAACTGGGCCTACTCCGACGCCAATGTCAACGAACAGACCGCACGGCTCAAACGCAGCTACCTCAACGCCGCCCGCGACATCCCCGGCGTCGTAATCAGCCCCGTGGGCCTCGCCTACGAAATGATATACAACCGCGACGGAGCCGACGCCTTCGCCGCCCTCTACACCGACAACCGCCACCCCACCCTCGAGGCCACCTACCTCGCCGCCTGCCTCCAATACGCCGTGATATTTGGCGAATCGCCCGAAAAAATAACCTTCGTGCCCGAAGGCCTCGACGCCAAAAAAGCCGCGCACATGCGCCGCATAGCCGCCGACACCCTCGCCGACTGGACCACATATGCCTCCACCTCGCGCTAAGCCCGAAAGCCGATTACTATCAGGTGCATGACGTTGATTCTGCTCCCAAACTTTTCAAATGACCATTACATAGCCAAATTCCGCAAAAAGCGCGTCAGCAATCGTTGACGCGCTTTTTAACTCTATTTTCTTGTAGGATTTAACGTTTTTTTGTAATTTTGCGCCCAAATATAAAGACGAAAATGCAAAACATCAGAAACATTGCCATCATTGCCCACGTCGACCACGGCAAAACCACGGTTGTCGACAAAATGCTGATGGCCGGCCACCTCTTCCGCGACAATCAGGCCACAGGCGACCTTATCCTCGACAATAACGACCTCGAGCGCGAACGCGGCATCACAATCCTCTCCAAGAACGTATCAATTAACTACAAAGACCATAAGATAAACATAATCGACACCCCGGGGCACGCCGACTTCGGCGGCGAGGTTGAGCGCGTGCTCAACATGGCCGACGGATGCCTCCTGCTTGTCGACGCTTTCGAGGGCCCGATGCCCCAGACCCGCTTTGTGCTCCAGAAAGCAATCCAGATAGGGCTCAAGCCAATCGTGGTGATAAACAAAGTCGACAAGCCCAACTGCCGCCCCGACGAAGTGCAGGAAATGGTGTTCGACCTCATGTTCTCGCTCGACGCCACCGAAGAACAGCTCGACTTCCCCACCATCTACGGCTCGGCCAAAGAAGGCTGGATGAGCACCGACTGGGAAAAACCCACCGACAATATCCTCCCCTTGCTCGACGCCATAATCGAGCATATCCCCGGCCCCGAGACTATCGAAGGCGACGCCCAGATGCTAATCACCTCACTCGACTTCTCCTCATATGTCGGCCGTATAGCCATAGGACGCGTGCATCGCGGCGAAATACGCGAAGGCATGGACATTGCCCTTATCAAGGCCGACGGCACTATTTCGAAACAGCGCATCAAGGAACTCCACACCTTCGAAGGCATGGGCCGCAAGAAAGTGTCCTCTGTGAAATCAGGCGACATCTGCGCCCTCGTGGGCATCGAAGGATTCGAGATCGGCGACACCGTGGCCGACATCAACAATCCCGAGGCTCTGCCGCGCATCGCCATCGACGAGCCCACTATGTCGATGACCTTCACCATCAACGACAGCCCGTTCTTCGGACGCGACGGCAAATATGTGACCTCGCGCCACATCCACGACCGCCTCATCCGCGAACTCGACCGCAACCTCGCCCTGCGCGTGCGCAAGGACGACCACCAGGACGTGTGGACAGTGTCGGGCCGCGGCGTGCTCCACATCTCGGTGCTTATCGAGACCATGCGCCGCGAAGGCTACGAACTTCAAGTAGGCCAGCCCCAGGTAATCATCAAGGAAATCGACGGCCGCAAATGCGAGCCTGTCGAACTGCTCACCATCAACACCACCGAAGAATTCTCGTCGAAGATAATCGACATGGTGACACGCCGTAAAGGCGAGATGGTGTCGATGAACGCCCAGACCGACGGACGCGTCCACATGGAATTCCATATCCCCTCCCGAGGCATCATCGGACTGCGCAACAACGTGCTCACCGCCTCCGCCGGCGAAGCCATCATGGCTCACCGCTTCCTCGAATACCAGCCCTGGAAAGGCGACATCGAGCGGCGCACCAACGGTTCGCTCATAGCCATGGAAGCCGGCACGGCCTACGCCTACGCCATCGACAAACTGCAAGACCGCGGCCGCTTCTTCATCTTCCCCCAGGAAGAAGTATATGCCGGACAAGTGGTGGGCGAGAACGCCAAGGACAACGACATAGTGGTGAACGTGACCAAATCGAAGAAACTCACCAACATGCGCGCTTCCGGAGCCGACGACAAGGCCCGAATCGTGCCCCCCGTGGTATTCAGCCTCGAAGAAGCCCTCGAAT
>CANRZQ010000257.1 GCA_947644475.1 uncultured Muribaculaceae bacterium | reverse complement strand
GCCTGCGTCAATAAGGCATGCGTCAACAAGGACTGCGCCGCCAAAGGCCGCAAGGGACACGGCCGGATTGACCGCCGCGAGTATGTGAAGAAAGTGAAGGAAATCCTCACCCCCGACCAATATACCGTTTTCCTTGAGAATATCGTGATGATGCCCGACCAGATGCGTGGCGGCCGCGACATGAGGGGACACCACGGCGATATGCGCTCGCGCCGCCCCGACGGACCCCGCGGCAAGGAACTTAAAGCCACACGCGACGGCCGCCGTCAGAAGGACATGAAAGCCCGCGTCGAGAAAAACAAGGCTGAGAAAAACAAAGCCGAAAAAAACAAAGCCGAAAAAAACAAAAAATAAACATATTGCTATAAAACAGCCTCGGGGCCACTATTCTCATGGAAGGGTAGTGGCCTTCGGGCAAAATTACGAAGCCATGAAAGAATACGACATTGTGACCAAAGTGAAAGAGATGGATTATTCCGAACTTTCGCCCGAGGACGCCAGCCTCGTGGGGATGGCCGCGGCCATGACCGACAACTCTTATGCTCCTTACAGCCGCTTCCGCGTCGGCGCCGCCATCCTTCTCTCCAACGGTGAGATTGTGACCGGCGCCAATCAGGAGAATGTGGCGTATCCCTCGGGGACGTGCGCCGAGCGGTCGGCATGTTTCTATGCCCATGCACGCTATCCCGATGCCAAGTTTGTGAAGATAGCAGTGGCCGCACGCGGCACCAACGGCGAGTTCACCGACAGTCCCACCGCCCCCTGCGGCGCGTGCCGCCAGGCATTGCTCGAATACGAGACGCTTGCAGGCGCAAATGTTCCCGTGCTCCTTGCCGGCGCCAAAAGCGTGATTGAGGTAGAGTCGGTAAAAGCACTCCTTCCCCTGGCTTTCGTAGAGTTTTAACCTTGAAGAAAATTAATCACGGTGTAGGGACGCACGGCTCGTGCAATGTCGTTCAAATAAGCTATCGCTTTGAAGGAGAAGCGCGTAGCGCTTCAAGAAAGTAGCCCGGGGTGGAGCGATAGCGTAACCCCGGGTATCGACATTAGCATCATCCGTGGTATTGGAGCGAGCGACAGCGTAGCGTTCTGCACCACGGTTGGCATAATCGAACGCTCCGGCCGGCCTCCGCTCCAAATCCCCGGTTGCCGACACCCTTTTTCCGTGGGTTCGGTCGTTGCTTCGCCTCTCCCTCACCCACGGCTACTCTCTTGAATCGCTATGCGATTCTGTGATATGCACTTATTTGAGCCGTGTGTCCCTACACTCAAAGCATTAACGGCCTCTTACGACAAAATTATAGTTTATACTTATTCAAACCTACTGTTCAAGTTTATTTATGAAAAAAGCAATCATCCCCTCGCTGCTGATAGCGCTTGGCCTGCTGGCTCTTGGCCTGGCCATAAGGAGCGGCATTGTGCGCGTGTCAGATAATTCGCGCGTGGTCACGGTGCGTGGCCTCTCCGAGCGAGAGGTCAATGCCAACAAAGTGACATGGCCCATCACCTACACGCTTGTCGGCAACGACCTGCCCACGCTTTACAAGCAGATGCAGTCGAACAACGACGTCATCATCAAATACCTTACGTCGAACGGCCTTACCGCCGAGGAATATTCCACCGGCGCCGGCGCCGTAACCGACAATCAGGCCGACCGCTACTCATCAAACGCTCCTCTCTACCGCTATAATATTACCGGCACTGTGACTGTTACCTCCGAGAAAGTCGACCTTGTGCGCCGCCTCATCAACAACCAGGGAGAGATCATCAAGCAAGGCATCGCCGTGTCGCCCGATGGCTGGAACAACCGTATTATCTACGAATATACGGAACTTAATTCCATAAAGCCCGATATGATCGCCGACGCCACAAAAAATGCCCGTGAGGCTGCCAATAAGTTTGCCGCCGATTCCGGCTCCAAGATAGGCAAGATAAAGACGGCCCAGCAGGGACAGTTCTCTATCGAGGACCGCGACCCCTACACGCCGTTTGTAAAGAAAGTGCGTGTCGTGACATACATCGACTACTTTATCGAAGACTGAAAAACGATATATCATGACAATAGTGACGGCCCCTTCCCCGGGGGCCGTTTTTTTTGTGAAAACAAACACGGGGCGCCGCGCGTTATATCCAAAACTATTTAACGAAAGGGATGTAACTATGCTGCACGACATCATATTCCTCATAGTGGGCCTCGCTCTGTTGATTTTCGGAGGAAACCTCGTTACCGACGGCGCTGTGGCCGTGGCTAAGAAAATGAATATATCGGGCCTTGTCATAGGCCTTACCATAGTGGCGTTCGGCTCGTCGGCTCCCGACCTGGCTGTATGCCTCTTTTCTACGATGGGAGGCAAGAGCCAGCTGGCGCTTGGAGATGTGGTGGGTGCCGGAATCTTCGACATGCTGTGCGCCATCGGGCTCACGGCAATAGTGCGCCCGGTGGTGGTCGACCGCAACTCGTTGAAATGCAACCTGCCGTTGCTTTTTCTGGCCGCCCTCGTGATATTCTTCTTTGGCGACGACCGGCTTATCGACGGAGCCGCCCTCGACCGCATCGACCGTTCCGACGGCCTGGTCATGCTCTGTTTCTTCGCCATATTCATGGCATTTACCTTGCAGTCGGCCCGCGTGCAGGCTCCGGCGTCGCCGGCCCCCGTGGCAGCCGCGCCTCAGAAGCCGGCAAAGGCAATGAAACCCTGGCTCGCTGCCATCTATATTGTCGCGGGGCTCGGCGCCCTTGTGCTCGGAGGCCAGTGGATTGTCGACGGCGCGTCGGGCATCGCGCTCAAAGCCGGCATGTCGGAGGCTCTCGTGGGCCTTACAATCGTGGCCGTGGGCAGTTCGCTCCCCGATGCCGCCACATCTGTCATAGCCGCAATGAAAGGCCAGACGGGCCTTGCCATGGGCAACCTCATAGGCTCGTGTATCTTCGACATACTCTTCGTGATAGGCACATGCGCGTCGCTGCGTCCGCTCAACTGCGGCCAGATCAGTTTCTTCGACTACGGAGTGCTCGTTGGCGCCTCGCTGCTGCTTCTGCTCTTCTCGGCGCTGCGCCGCGACCACACCATCCCCCGCTGGATGGGCATAATCCTTGTAGGGCTCTATGCCGCCTACATCGTGGCTATTGCCTCGTAAAAGCCTCGTAAAAGCACAGTTGGAAAAAATATTTTGCCTGTGGCAATGTTTTTCGGGAAAAAATGCGTACCTTTGCGGTCTGAAAGCAAACAATACCCGATTACACATTAATATAACATATGGCAACTACAGCTGATTTCAAGAACGGTATGTGCCTCGACATCGACGGCGAATACTACTTCATCGTGGAATTCCTTCACGTAAAGCCCGGCAAGGGTCCCGCCTTCGTCCGCACAAAACTCAAAAACGTTAAAACCGGCCGTGTCCTCGACAAGACCTGGAACTCCGGCGTGAAAGTGAACGAAGTTCGCATCGAACGCCGCCCCTACCAATATTCCTATAAAGACGACATGGGCTACCACTTCATGCACACCGAGACATGGGAAGAAATCATCGTTCCCGGCGAAAGCATCGAAGGCGTGCAGTTCCTCAAAGACGGCGATATCTGCGAAGCAATGGTACACGCCGCTTCCGACACCATCCTCACATGCGAGATGCCCGTCAACGTAGTGCTCGAGGTGACCTACACCGAGCCCGGCATCAAGGGCGATACCGCCACCAACACACTCAAGCCCGCCACCGTTGAGACCGGCGCCGAAGTACGCGTGCCCCTGTTTATCAACACCGGCGACCGCGTGCGCATCGACACCCGCGACGGCAAATACGTAGAGCGCGTAAAATAATTCATCAGGCGTTTGCCTGTAAAGCACAATTCACAATGCACGATGCA
>CANRZQ010000256.1 GCA_947644475.1 uncultured Muribaculaceae bacterium | reverse complement strand
GTGTGGTGTATGGATGGGGGTGTTATTTTTTGATGAGGTATTGCGAGGAGATGGATTTGTTGGTGTGGACGCGCGAGATGGTGTCGGCGAAGAGGCGTGCCACGGAGAGGATTGTGCATTTTGCGCAGTCCTTGGTGTAGGGGATGGAGTTGGTGAAGATTATTTCGGTGAGGCCTGAGTCGTTGACGCGCTGTGTGGCGGGGTCGGACATGATGGCGTGTGAGCAGAGGGCGCGTACGGATTTTGCTCCGTTTTGCATCATCAGGTCGGCGGCTTTTGTGATTGTGCCTGCGGTGTCGACCATGTCGTCGACGAGGATTACGTTTTTGCCTTCTACGTCGCCAATCACGGTCATGGTCTCAACTACGTTGGCTTTTGCGCGCTGTTTGTGGCAGAGCACCAGGGGCACGTCGAGGTATTTGGCGTAGCTGTTGGCGCGTTTTGCACCGCCTACGTCGGGGGTGGCAATGACGAGTTCGTCGAGGCCGAGGCTCTGGATGTAGGGGATGAAGACGGATGAGGCGTAGAGGTGGTCGACGGGGACGTTGAAGAATCCCTGAATCTGGTCGGCGTGGAGGTCCATTGTGATCACGCGGTCGACGCCGGCTGTCACGAGCAGGTCGGAGACGAGTTTTGCGGCGATTGACACGCGGGGCTTGTCTTTGCGGTCCTGGCGGGCCCATCCGAAGTAGGGCATCACGGCCACTACTGTCTTTGCCGATGCGCGTTTTGCGGCGTCGATCATGAGCAGGAGTTCCATCAGGTTGTCGGTGTTGGGGAATGTCGACTGCACCAGGTATACTTCATGGCCGCGGATTGATTCTTCGAATGATACTTCGAATTCGCCGTCGGCAAAGTGCTGGATGTTCATTTTGCCGAGTTCTACGCCGAGTTCTTTGCAAATTTCTTCGGCGATGTACTGTGATTTTGTGCCGGAGAAGATTTTGAAAGGAGGAAGTGAATTGTCCATATAATTATATTGGGATTGATTCGATAGAAAGACGCTGCAAAGGTAAGTTTTTTTTTTGAATCCGCGAAATAAAATTTGGCGTATGCGTGTGGCAAATTTGTATCTTGCGTTAATTGCCGTAAATTAATCATTAATAAAAATTAATGGCCGATTGACGGTAATTAATGTTAAAAACCTTTTTTTTATGTCCTGTTAAGGAGGGTGTCGATCTGGAGGAGGAGGGAGTGGCTGTTGTCGTTGAGGATGGTGGAGACGGGGAGGGGGGGATCGGGGGTGTTTTGGAGTTTGGCGGTTTCGGCGGTCTGGGAGGCGATGCGGTGGCCGACGGCCTCGGGGGTGGTGTTGTCGCGCGAGCATACGCGGTCGACGCGGATTTCTTCGGGGGCTTCTACGAGCCATGCTTCGTCGACCATGCGGTCGAGTCCGCTCTGGTAGAGTATGGCGGTCTCGATAAAGGCGAGGAGGGCGTCGGTGTCGCGGCGCCATCGGGCTATGTCGGCTCGCACGGCGCCGTGGACTATGGCGTTGAGGGCGGCGAGGCGGCCCGGGTCGGTGAATACTACGGAGGCTATGAGACGTCGGTCGATTGTGCCGTCGGGGCGCAGGGCCTTGGGGTGTATATCGGCGCGCAGGCGTGCCTTTATCTCGGGGTCGGAGTCCATGATGGCGCGTGCGCGGCTGTCGCAGTCGTAGACTTGGTATCCTTTGGCGCGGAGCACGCGGCTCACTATTGATTTGCCGGCTCCGATTCCGCCGGTGATGGCCACAAGGTGTTGTATCATTGCTCGAGGATGTATTCTACGGAGTCGGTGGAGAGGAATACGTTTATGAAGTCTTTGGGTGCGCGGGCTATCTGCACGGCTACTTTGTCGCCGGAGATTGAGCGGTAGTCGGCCTCGACTGTGAATCTTGGGTCGGCTTCGGTTTTTTTGTAGGTCGACATGGGCACCATGTAGTATACTTCGACTTGTGCGGGCACTGTGATCATTTTCATTCCGCGGGGCACGTTGACTGTTGTCACGGGCACGCGGCGCATTTTCGACACGAGTGGCTCTACGTCGATGCGGATGTCGACGCTGTCGGGGATTGCGCGTGCTCCGGGGGGCACGATCAGGGGCATTCTTACGGTCTGTGATGCTTTCACGTCGTTGAGCACGAGCGGGGCGGTTGACACTGATTTGAGCCTGGCGGGGAGGGCGTCGAGCGAGAATACCATGACGGAGTCGGTGAGGGCGCGCACTTTGCCGTTTATGGCGTATTGGGGGCCGGGGAGCACGGTGGCGTCGACGTGGACGGGGAGTTCGACTCCCGGCCGTGATGTGAAGCTGATGTTGAGTGAGTCGGGTGTTATGGCCTGCACCTGGCTTCCGGCTCCGATCATGTTGCGGAAGTAGGCGCGCAGTGCCTGGTCGCCGAATGATATGCGGTTGCCGGATTTGTAGGTCCGGAAGTCGATGGTCATTTCGGGGGCTTTTGTCCAGAGGAATTTCATGAGTTGTGTTCCGCGTGCTCTCACGCTCACTGTTATGGCCTCGGGGATGGGTGATACTCGTGTGAGTGTGTCGGGCACGTTGGTGATGCGCACGGAGCAGCGGATGTCGCGCTGGGTGTCGTCGTTGAGCACCTGCACTATCCACAGCACTGTGGCTATGGCCAGGAATACCATGAATGTTGCGGCGTTCCGGCCTTTTGGCGAGGCTATGAGCCTGCGTATTTTCTCAAGTTTTTCCTTCACTTTTTGTCAATGCACGATTCACAATGTACGATGCACGATGCACAATGCACAATGCACAATTGGCTTTCAGCGCGTAGCCCAATTGTGCATTGTGCATTGTGAATTGTGCATTGAAATAATTATTTCTGGTTCTGGGCGTTCTCGATTGCGGCCTGGGGGTCGGAGGCGGGGTAGACGCAGTTTTTGTCGACGGTGATTTTTACGTTGTCGGTGATTTCAATCACGAATACGTTGTCTTTTACCTCGCGCACTTTGCCGTAGATGCCGCCCTGGGTGATTACCTGGGAGCCTTTTTCGAGTTTGGAGCGTTCTTCCTGTATTTTTTTCTGCCGTTTTTGCTGCGGACGGATGAAGAGGAAGTAGAAGATTGCGATGATGAGTATCATCATCACGAAGAATGACCAGTCGAGGCCTTGCTGGGCTGCCTGGAGGATGATTGTGTTGAGCATTGTTATTGCGGTGTTTGGTTTTGGTGTTAAATTAAATGGAGCCGAATTATTTTGTCTGGCCTGGACGCACGAGCCGTGCGTCCCTACGCTGTGATTGCCTTAACTTTTTAATTCGATAGTTTTATTTGTTGATGATGCCTTCTTGGTTGAGGTATTTCACAACTGAGAAGAGGAGGCCGTTGATGAATGAGCCGGAGGAGGCTGTGGAGTAGTTGTTAGCTATCTCTACGTATTCGTTCACTGACACGGGCACGGGGATGGCGGGGTAGTTGATGATTTCGGCTATGGCTGTGAGCATTATCACTACGTCCATGAATGCGAGGCGGTCGGCCGACCAGTGCTGCGGGTCGATGAAGCGGTCGATGTAGCCGCGGTAGGTGTCGTAGTTGCGTATTGCATACAGCATGAGCTCGGAGCCGAATGCTGCGTCTTCGGCGTCTTTGAATTTGGGGAGGAGGTCGATGGCCACGCCTTCGGACTTGGATGCCATGCGGAGCCATTTGAGGGTGAATGTGCCCATTACCTGGAAGTCGTCGTTCCAGTAGATCGACTTGTCTTCGAGTTCTTCGGCGAGTTCGTCGGAGGGGAGGATGATCTGTTTCATGACTTCGCGCCAGAATTCGATGTCGGACTCGAATGTCTGCCCGGGGGCTTCCATGTATTCTTTATAGATGCCGGAGGCGAGGATTTTGTCGAGGAGCGATTTTACGAGCACTGAGCCTACGGGCTGT
>CANRZQ010000255.1 GCA_947644475.1 uncultured Muribaculaceae bacterium | reverse complement strand
GGGACACCACAAAGGTAGTAAATAATTTTGAAATATCAAAAAATATGGCAGAAAGAATAGAAATAAAGCCTCGGCGCGTAAACTATGAGTCGGATTTCGACTTCATGCTGTGGTTTGTGCGCGAGGGGCCGGACGGGGAGCCGGAACGGTTTTTCCCCGACTATGACTTCACGGGGGTGCTGTCGAGCGGACGGCGGTTTGTGTTCTCGCGCAAGGGCGGGCGTTATGTCAACTGCCGGCGCGAGGGCGACAGCCTGCGCGTGGTGTGCGACAATCACGGGCTTGCGCCGGGCGGCGTGTGGCTCAAAGTGGTGGCCGAACTGCCCGATGGCATATACCCCGACGGCTTCCGCCGAGAGGTGTCGGACGGTCCGGCCGGGATAGAACTGGTGCGGGGCAACGGCGATTCCCCGACGGAGATGGAGGTCGCGCTGACCGTTCCGTTTGTGTTCCGCTCGGCCTACGACATGGCCGTCGACGCGGGCTTCGAGGGCACGGAGGAGGACTACCGCCGGGCCACGGCGATGATTCCGGCGGCGGTGGACGTGCTGCGGCAGGTGGGCGCGCTCACCTCCGACTGGGCCGAAGGACGCGAGCGCATCGCATCGGCTCTGCGGGCGCAGGGCGTGGATGCCTCGGCCACGGACAGTTTCGATGCCCTGGCCGAGAAGGTAAAGGGGCTTCGACTGGCCGTGGAGGACGACCCCAGGGCTGTGTCGCCGCGGCAGTTTGGCGGACGGCAGACGCTCCTGGAGTTCATGCACAACAACCGACGCGCGGGGTTCCCCGGCATGGTGGGCGTGGAACTCTACGGCATGTCGGACAGCCTGCACGGGGCCGACGCCTACCTCTGCTCCGACGGCTACGGCAGCACCGATGGCGGCGAGCATGAGTTCGCCGAGGAGCACAGCACGCATTACGTGATTCATTACTATGCCAAGGAGGACTACCAGGTGCCGACCTACGACAAGTGCGCGGGCATGGTTGTGCTCGGCGGACGGCCCGCGCTGCCGGTGTTCGGCTCGTCGAACATGGCCTACCTGCATACCTATGACTGCCGCCCGGTGATGACGGGTGTGCTGTTTTCTCAGACTAACTTGATACGCGATATTGCGCTGCACGGACTTGACCGAAACGGACATGTCATTATCAATATTTGCAGTAACTTATCCAATATGGAACTTCCGGACTTGCGTGTCGCCAATAGCAGGATTTTATATGGCGGAGTTGGCTTTGGAAACATATCCTTCCCTGCTATGGAGGAGGTAGATTCTGGGGTAGCAATACTTGAACGCAGCGCATTTTTGGCCGCGGAGTTCCCCAGACTGAAAACTATAAAAAAAGGCGGTTTAGTCACGTATAATGACAAGGTTATAAAACTTTCGCTTCCGGAACTGCTAACGGCTAACGGCACAATAGTCTCCGACTGTCCGGCGTTGACTGAGATTGAACTGCCTGCGCTCGAAACGCTTAACGGCACGGTGGCAGGAACTTGCGCGGCACTGACACGGATTGAATTACCAGCGTTGTCGACATTAAATGGCGGCACCCTTGTGTCCAACTGCGCGGCACTGACACGGATTGAATTACCGGAATTCAACTTTATTAATGGCTCTTTATTTGATAATTGCCCGCAAATCAATGATATTACAATTTCATGTTTCACTTTACCTGGGAATAACCGCAATATAATTAGAGGGAATGTCAATGACGTGGTGCGCGTTTATCTGCCTAATTATACTACTCTTACAGGCGATAGTTCTTTTATATCCAATAATGCTCAAACCGGCAAAACAATTCACTTTTATCTGCCGAAATTAATCCGCAGCGAGCCTAATAGCGGTATAAACGGAGTCGTATGGGACTGCACGGGTGACTGCGATGTCTATTTCCATCTCGGCAATCAACATTCGCTCAGCAGAATCAATCTAAACGGTGGACGCGGGGCTATGTCGCAATATTATATAAAAGGCGTGACGGTAGAGCCGGGATTTATGGCTCCGTTGATACTTGACCGCAATCTGTCGCTTTCCCCCGAATCTCTCGTGGCCCTTATCTCCAACCTCGGCGACAATAACGGCAACGCGACGCTCACCCTTACGCTCGGGGCGGCGAACATCGCAAAACTCGACGAGGACACCATAGCCCTGGCGCAGGCCAAGAACTACACCATTGTATAACGACAAATAATAAACCAATCATGACGACTGAAACTTACAACCGGCCTCTGCGCCGCATCGTGGCCTCCGAGGGCCACGCCATCACACGAAAGGACTACAACGCCGAGCATCCCTATTTCACGCCCGTTGTCTACCTCGGCGCCGGAGACTCCGAGGACAACTATATGGAGGTGACTGCCGAGGAGGCCGAGAGGATAACGCGCGAGGCAACGGCTAACGAAATAGAAGGCGGTGAATAAGGAATGAATAGGAACTACAAATGCGCGCCGCTTCCGTTCATGGGGCAAAAGCGCTATTTTCTGCGGGACTTTACCGAGGTCCTGCAACAGGTGGAGGGAGAGATTGACACAGTGGTTGACCTTTTCGGCGGATCCGGGCTGCTGAGCCATACGGCAAAACGGATTTTGCCAGGGTGCAGGGTCGTTTATAACGACTTCGACCGCTATATTGACAGGCTGGCCGCCGTTGACGCCACTAATGAAATTTTAGGGGTGATTAAACAGCGTTTAACCGGCCTTGAAGCAAACAAGCGTCTCTCTGAACAGGAGCGTGCCGACGTGCTGGCGATAGTCGAGGACTATGCTCGGCGCGGTTATGTGGATATTATGACAATAGGCCGTAACGTGCTTTTCTCCGGTAAGTGGGCAACATCATTTGAGCAACTTACAAAGCACACCATGTATAACCGCGTAAGACCGGGGCTGTATGAGGCTGCGGGCTATCTGGATGGGCTGGAGGTAGAACACATGGACTACCGCAGGTTATTCGAGCGTGAGCGTGGAAATAGCCGTGCGCTGTTCGTGCTGGATCCTCCGTATCTTACGACCGAGTGCGGCATGTATCAAAATTATTGGCGGCTAACCGACTATCTGGATGTGCTGCGTCTGTTGGACGGCACAAAGTGGGTTTATTTCACGTCTGGCAAGAGCCAGATAGTGGAATTGTGCAAATGGCTTGGCGAGAACTTCGGCAAGGCTGCGCCAATGTATGGTGCCACGGTGAGGCTGCGCACAAACACACTGAATTATCAAGCCCAATTTAATGACATGATGATAACACGACTCTGACCGAGCCACCAAGCGCGGAGGCATAGAAAAAGCCCCCGGCTTCATTTGCAGTTTTCCTACGACATACAAACACAATGCACCGAAGCACATAAGCCGGGGGCTGAAAGCCTTTTGCTTGTGCTTCGGTGCTATTGCATTATGTCGTAGGAGTTGCAAAATTAATAAATAACAGTAAAATAACAAAAAGAATTGTGCCGTATGAGCCAAAATAAGTATTATTTCATGCTTAGCAAGATATTGCAGCATGGTAAACGGCAGAAAAATAAGAAAGGAGATATTATTTATTTGCTCAATGAGCAACTGCATTTGTCACCTTATGATCTGCTTGAAATTTTCGAGGGTCATAACATAGCACGCAAGAAGTTGCGCAATGAACTGGCTTTGTTTATGGAGGGGGAAAGAGATTTAACCCGATATAGGGAAGCCGGGATAAATTGGTGGGATTATTGTGGCCAAATCCTCATTAACAGTTATCCAACCTATTTTGAGAAGTTGCCGGCTTTGATCGAGCAAATCAACAAGGAAAAACGAAGCAGTAAAAATTATGTGCTGTTTCTAGGTTCAACAGGTGTAGAGACAAGCCAAGCACCTTGTTTAAGCCTCATTCAATTTCAACTCGAAGACGGCGAATTGGTTTTGTCGGCCTACCAAAGAAGCAGCGACGCAAATTTGGGTTTGCCTGCTGACATTTACCATTTATATCTGA
>CANRZQ010000254.1 GCA_947644475.1 uncultured Muribaculaceae bacterium | reverse complement strand
ACAGCCACAGGCCCGCTCACCAGCACCACCCGCGCGCCGCGTGCGGCAGCCTCGGCGGCCAGGGCATATCCCATCTTGCCCGATGAATAGTTGCCGATAAAGCGCACCGGGTCGATGCGCTCGTATGTAGGCCCGGCAGTAATAAGCACGGTCTTGCCGGCGAGGTCGCGCTCTGCGGCAAAATAATCCTCGAGCACCCGGAAAATGCCTTCCGGCTCCTCCATGCGGCCTTTGCCAACGAGGTGGCTGGCAAGTTCGCCCTCGGCAGGCTCGATAATGTGCACGCCGTCGGCTCGCAGCCGTTCGATATTGCGCACAGTAGCCGGATGCGCCATCATGTCCAGGTCCATGGCCGGAGCCACAAACACCGGGGCGCGCGCCGAGAGATAAGACGTGACAAGCATATTGTCGGCCACGCCGCAAGCCATCTTAGCCATGGTAGACGCAGTGGCAGGGGCTATCACCATGGCGTCGGCCCACAGGCCGAGGTCGACATGCGAATGCCACTCGCCGGTATTGGCCGTGAAAAATTCGGAAATCACCGGACGGCCCGACAGCGACGAAAGCGTGACGGGCGTGATGAATTCCTTGCCGTTGGGGGTAATGATAACCTGCACCTCTGCGCCGGCCTTAACGAGCAAACGGAGCAAAGTCACCGACTTGTAGGCGGCAATGCCGCCGGTGATGCCCAGCACGATATTTTTTCCGGAAAGGGACGACATGTTTTATTTTTTTGCGCTTTTCACGCGCATGTAGATTCGGGTGAAACAGTCCTTGGTATTCTTGGTGAAGTCGCCGCGCATAATCCAGTCGTAATACGAAGGGTCGTCGCGGAGCACCTCGGCGGCGATGCGCCCTTTGTATTTTCCGAAATTCACCACCTCGCGGCGGTTTTCGTCATAGACGAGGCGGCCGGTAAAATCCACATTGCGGCTTTGCGATGCGAAATCGGCCAAGCCCTCAACATCGCACGGCAGGTCGGGATAGTGCTCGAGCTGGGCTTTGAGCACCTCGTAAGTAGCGTCGGTGTCGGCATTTGCGCTGTGGGCGCCGTCGAGTTCCTTGCCGCAGTAGAAACGGTATGCGGCAACGAGGTTGCGGGGCTCTTTCTTGTGGAAGATTGTCTGCACGTCGATAAAGCGCGCACGGCTGAAATCGAAGTCGACATCGGCGCGCTGGAACTCCTGGTCGAGCATCGGGATGTCGAACCGGTTGGAATTGAAGCCGGCAATGTCGCTGCCCTCGAATATGCGTGCCAGGTCTTTTGCCACCTGCCGGAACACGGGCGCGTCTTTCACATCGTCGTCGGTGATATGATGCAGAGCCGTGGCCTCGGCCGGAATAGGCATTTCGGGGTTGATGCGGCGTGTGCGGCGTATTTCCTCACCGTTGGGCATCACCTTGATTATCGACACCTCTACGATGCGGTCGTGGGTGAGATTGAGCCCGGTTGTCTCGAGGTCGAAGAACACTATCGGGCGTTTGAGCACAAGTTTCATCTTAGAATTCGGTTACGTTCATGGGCATGAGCAGCACAAGGAGGTCGGTGTTCTCGGCCTGCTCGGCAGGGCGGAACACGCCGGGACGGCTCGGGTCGGAAAGGGCCACGACTATATCCTCGGAGGGGATAGTGTTGCATATCTCCATAAGATAGGGCGCGGAGAAGCCTATCACGAGGTCGGCGCCGGTGTATTCACATTCGAGCGTTTCCGAACCGGAAGTGCACATATTGGCATCCGACGATTTGAGGAAAATCTTGTCGGCGGTGATGCGGAATTTCTCAAGGCCGAATCCGGGGTCGACAAACACGCCCACGCGGCGCACGGCGTTGAGGAAGCGCAGACGGTCGACACGGAGCGTGTACGGGTTGTTCTGCGGAATCACACGGTTGTAATCGGGGAAGTTGCCCTTGATGAAGCGGAAATTGAATGTGTAGTTGTCGGTCTGCACCGTGGCGCTCTTCGTGGTGATGGTCACGGTGATGGTCTCTTCCTTGGCAAATGCCGTTTTGAGAATTGTGGCCGGCTTCACGGGCAGGATGCAGCGTTTGGTAACGCCGGGAGCTGACAGGCGGTTGACATATTTCACGAGTTTGCGCGTGTCGGTGGCTACAAACGTGATGCCGTCGGGCATTATGTCGAGAAGTATGCCCATCATCTGCGGATGGAAATCCTCTGTGCCCACAGCGAAAATCGTGGTCTCGATACCCTTGATAATCTGCTCTACCGGGCAGGCAAACACCACGGGGTCCTCGTCGTCGGCTTCCTTCTGGTACTGCGGATACTGGTCGGCGGGAACGCCTACCATCGAATAGCGGCCGTTGGAATAAGTGAGCACCACTTCGAGGGTCTCCTCGTTGAAGTTCACCTCAATACCCTGGTCGGGAAGTTCTTTCAACAGGTCGACAAGACGACGGGCATCGAGGCAGAATGTGCCCTCGCCTTCCGTTTCCGACACTGCGATGCGGGCTGTGAGCGCGTTTTCCACGTCGGAGCCGGTGATGGAGAGCACTCCATCGTGAAGGTCGATATAGAAATTATTAAGGATAGTGAGCGCGTTCTTGGCGTTGATCACTTTGCTCACGGCCGATGCCGCGGAATATAACGATTTGCCTGAGACGTTGAATTTCATGCTGTTAGGAGATTTAATATGTTTTTTAACGTGCAAATATAATCAATTTCATCCGAATATCCGCCCCTTTCCACCCGAAATCCGCCCTTTTGTTGATAAAATTCTCATGAGAGAGCGGCAGTGCGGTCAAGAAACCGCCTAAGCAGAAAAGCCATGAAATGAGGAAATGTATATATTTTGCCATCGAAACCTATATTAGAGTCACAAAACTTTATTCCATACTTGATATCGGGATATGTGTCATTATCGACATGTATTTTCACAAAATTCCAAGGGATGCATGGGTTATTTTTCACAAAATTCCGATAGTTTTAGAGTATATTATTCACAAAATTCCGAAAAATACATCCATAATGTAGGAACACTAACCGCGAAGCGCTTTGCAAAGCAAAGAATCCTCCGGATTGTGGAAAAAAATCTATTGCTGTCCGATAAAATTACATATTTGAAAATAAAATGCAGACCGCAGTCGCGGTCGAATATGGTAGGCACGGGCAATAGCCCGTGTTTAGTTGGTTTACGCAAGTTCGACTGCGGCCGCAGTCGAATATCTGCTATTCATCATAACATGGGCTTTCGCCCATGCCTACCATATTAAGCGGCTCTGCCGCTTCGTGCTCCTGAATTTCGACTTGCCGATAAAGGGTTGCAATTTTTACCGTACACCAATAAAAAATATCACAATTAAAAAATATCACAATCCGGAGGATTCTTTGCCTTGCAAAGCACTTCGCGGTTAGTGTTCATGCAACAAAAAAAGCCGCGTCCCGGGTGGGGCGCGGCTTGGGTATAAGGATTAACGATGGTTATTTCTTGACAATGATCTCGGAGGCGGAGCGGCCGTCGGCGGTGGCGACGTGGAGCAGGTAGGTGCCTGCCGGAAGCGATGTCATCGAAATGGCATGGGCCTCGCCTGCCAAGGCATCGGCTGTCTCGCTGTATGCGACACCGCCCGAAATAGAATAGATCGAGTAAGTCACATCCTTGGCATCGAAGTCGAGCACTACGTTCACGTAATCGACAACGGGGTTGGGATATACCGAAGTGGCTGCGTCGATAGTGATGTCGGAAATACCTTGGAGTTTGTCGACCAAGACATTGAATGTGTTGGTTGCCGAGGCTCCGGATGTGTCGGTTGCGGTGACGGTAACGACGGCTGTGCCTTCTTTGAGGCCGGCGAAGATTACAGAGCCGGTGGAGGTGAAGGGCTGAGCCACTTTCTCATCCGACACTGTGAGCGCGTAGGTGAGTTCGTCATCGTCGGCATCGGTGAACAGGTCGGCATAGTTGACCACGGCCGAGGAAGAGCCTACGGCGATGGTAAGGTCGGCAAACGGCACGGC
>CANRZQ010000253.1 GCA_947644475.1 uncultured Muribaculaceae bacterium | reverse complement strand
CATATATAATCCGATGAATTTTATCGAAGAACTCACCTGGCGAGGCATGATTCACCAAATGATGCCCGGCACAGAAGAACAACTCAAAAAAGAAATGACCACGGCCTACCTCGGCATCGACCCGACGGCCGATTCCCTCCATATCGGCCACCTCGTAGGCGTAATGATGCTCAAGCACTTCCAGCGCTCCGGCCACAGGCCCATCGCCCTCGTCGGAGGCGCGACAGGCATGATCGGCGACCCCTCCATGAAAAGCCAGGAACGCAACCTGCTCGACGAAGAGACTCTCCGCCACAACCAGGAGGCAATCAAGGCCCAGCTCGCCAAATTCCTCGACTTCGACTCCGACGCGCCCAACGCCGCCCTCATGGTCAACAACTACGACTGGATGAAAAACTTCTCGTTCCTCGACTTCATCCGCGACATAGGCAAACACATCACCGTCAACTACATGATGGCCAAAGACTCCGTGAAGAAACGCCTCTCCGGCGAGTCGCGCGAAGGCATGTCGTTCACCGAATTCTCCTACCAGCTCGTCCAGGGATACGACTTCCTCAACCTCTACCGTGAATACGGATGCCGACTCCAGCTCGGTGGCTCCGACCAATGGGGCAACATCACCACCGGCACCGAACTCATCCGCCGCACCGAAGGCGGCGAGGCATTCGCCCTCACATGCCCCCTGATTACAAAAGCCGACGGCGGCAAATTCGGCAAGACCGAATCCGGCAACGTATGGCTCGACCGCCGGTACACATCCCCCTATCAGTTCTACCAGTTCTGGCTCAACACCACCGACGCCGACGCCGAGAAATACATCAAGATTTTCACATCTCTCTCCCGTGAGGAAATCGAAGCCCTCGTAGCCGAGCAGCAGGCCGACCCCTCGCAGCGTCCCCTCCAGAAACGCCTCGCCAAGGAAGTGACCACAATGGTACACTCCGCCGAAGACTACGAGGCAGCCGTCGAGGCATCAAAAATCCTCTTCAACAACAACACCGCCGAAATCCTCCACCGCATCGACGAGCCCACACTCCTCGCCGTGTTCGCCGGCGTGCCCCAGTACGAAGTAAGCCTCGATGAAATCAACGCCGGCGAGACAAAAATCGCCGACCTTCTCACCGACCGCGCCCCCGTATTCCCCTCCAAAGGCGAACTCCGCAAACTCGCCCAGCAAGGCGGTCTCTCCATCAACAAAGAAAAAGTAGCCGACATCAACACCGCCGCCACCGCCGACCTTCTCCTCCAGGGCAAATACATCCTCATCCAGAAAGGCAAGAAAAACTACTTCCTCCTCAAAGCCATCTAAGTTTGGAAGTGTGGAAGTTTGGATGTGTGGAAGACCTTCCCAACTCCCAAACTTCCCAACTCCCAAACTCCCAAACTTCCAAACTCCCAAACTCCAAAGGTCATTAAGGTCCTCAAAGCCCTTAATGACCTTATATTTTACCCAATTTTAAAAAGCATTTGGTTTTTAGACAATTATTTTGTATCTTTGCACGATTTTAACCGACGATTATTATACACTATACCTAACTTTATGAACGTTATTAAAAAAACCATCACCCTTGCCGATGGCCGTGAGATCACTATCGAGACCGGCAAACTCGCCAAGCAGGCTGATGGAGCGGTGGAAGTAAGAATGGGAGGCACTATGCTCCTCGCCACTGTGGTTTCGGCAAAAGAAGCCGGCGAGGGCGTCGATTTCATGCCCCTCCAAGTTGAATACAAAGAGAAGTTCTCCGCCGCCGGCCGCTTCCCCGGTGGTTTCTTAAAGCGCGAAGGCCGCGCCAGCGATTATGAAATCCTCACCGCGCGCCTCGTCGACCGCGTGCTCCGTCCCCTCTTCCCGGACAACTACCACGCCGACACTTTTGTCAACATCACAATGTACTCATCCGACGGCGTCGACATCCCCGACGCTCTCGCCGGACTTGCAGCATCCGCTGCTATCGCCGTAAGCGACATCCCCTTCAACGGACCCATCTCCGAAGTACGCGTTGCCCGAATCGACGGCAAATTCGTGATAAACCCCACTTTCGAGCAACTTGAAAAAGCCGACCTCGAACTCATGGTGGGCGCTACCTACGAAAACATCATGATGGTGGAAGGCGAGATGAACGAAGTATCAGAAGCCGTCCTCCTCGAAGCACTCAAAACAGCACACGAAGCCATCAAGGAAATGTGCGTGGCACAGAAAGAACTCGCCGAAGAAGTGGGCTCTACCACCAAACGCGAATACTGCCACGAAGTAAACGACGAAGACCTCCGCGCCGATGTCAAGGCTAAATGCTACGACAAGGCTTACGCCGTGGCCAAAGCCGGCTGCGCCGACAAGCACTGGCGTCAGGACTCCTTCGACGCTATCTGCCAGGAATACATCGACGCCCTTCCCGAAGAAGAACGCGACGAAAAAACACCCCTGGTAAAACGCTACTACCACGACGTTGAGAAAGAAGCCGTACGTCGCTGCATCCTCGACGAAGGCATCCGCCTCGACGGCCGCAAGACCACAGAAATCCGCCCCATCTGGTGCGAGGTCGACTACCTCCCCGGACCTCACGGATCCGCCGTGTTCACACGTGGCGAGACACAGTCGCTCTCTACCGTGACACTCGGCACTAAACTCGACGAGAAAATCCTCGACGACGTGCTCAACCAAGGCCGCGAGCGCTTCCTCCTCCACTACAACTTCCCGCCCTTCTCCACCGGCGAGGCCAAGCCCGTGCGTGGCGTAGGCCGCCGCGAGATCGGCCACGGCAACCTTGCCCACCGCGCCCTCAAACGCATGTTCCCCGACGATTTCCCCTACGTATGCCGCGTGGTTTCCGACATCCTCGAATCCAACGGCTCATCGTCGATGGCCACCGTCTGCGCAGGCACACTCGCCCTGCTCGACGCCGGCGTGAAAATGAAAAAACCCGTCTCCGGTATCGCAATGGGCCTCATCACCGACACCGAATCGGCTAAATACGCAGTCCTCTCCGACATCCTCGGCGACGAAGACCACCTCGGCGACATGGACTTCAAGGTAACCGGCACACGCGACGGCATCACCGCCACTCAGATGGACATCAAGTGCGACGGCCTCTCCTACGAAATCCTCGAAAAAGCCCTCCTCCAGGCACGCGACGGACGCCTCCACATCCTCGACATCATCGAGCAGACAATACCTGCGCCCCGCGAGGACTACAAGCCCCACGTGCCCCGCATCGTCACAATGACCATTCCCAAGGACCTCATCGGAGCAGTAATCGGCCCGGGCGGAAAAATTATCCAAGGCATCCAGGAAGAATCCGGAGCCACCGTATCCATCGACGAAATCGACGAAGGAGGATACATCGAAGTGGCAGCCGCCAACAAGGAATCCATCGACAAGGCCCTCTCCATGATCAACGCCATCGTCGAACTCCCCGAAGAAGGCAAGGTATATCCCGGCACCGTACGCTCAATCATGGAATTTGGCGCATTCGTTGAATTCATGCCCCACCGCGACGGCCTCCTCCACATCTCCGAGATTGCATGGGAACGCCTCGACAACATGGAAGCATCCGGCCTCAAAGAAGGCGACCACGTAGAAGTGAAACTCATCGAAATCGACAAGAAAACAGGCAAATACCGCCTGTCGATGCGCGCACTCCTGCCCAAGCCCGAAGGCTACGTCGAACCCGAACGCAAGCCCCGTGGCGAACGCGGACCCCGTCGTGAAGGCGACCGCCGTGACCGCGGACCCCGCCGCGAAGGTGGCGAACGCCGCGACCGTGGCGACCGTCCCCGCCGCGAGCCCCGCACCGAAGAATAATCATTCTCCCGCATAAACCCCACAGCAGGCGCACACCCCACCGGTGTGCGCCTCTTTTATTAGGCACTCCGGCCATCAGGAACACAATCCTCCGGATTGAGAAAAGCGTCCAAAAGCAAGAGGGTGTATCAAAATGCCAAGGGTAGGGACGTACGGCCCGTGCAATGCGGTTCAAATAAAGGCGTATCACAGAATCGCGTAGCGATTCAAGAA
>CANRZQ010000252.1 GCA_947644475.1 uncultured Muribaculaceae bacterium | reverse complement strand
GCGGCTCTGCCGCTTCTGCCGAAAAGACATCATGCACCGCATTTTCGGCTTGTGCGCAAATTTCAGAAATTTGGAATTTGCGTATTTTTTTTGTAAGTTTGCAGAATAATACCATATTCTTCTTACCTTAACTTAACCAAAATCATCCTATGGATCAAATGTTATTCTGGATTGTGCCCGCGGCGTCGGTTGTCGCCCTTGCCCTGGCATGGTTCTTCTATCGTCAGACCATGCGCGAGAGTGAAGGCACCGAGCAAATGGCCCGCATCGCGTCGTTTGTGCGCAAGGGCGCGATGTCGTATCTCCGGCAGCAATACAAGATTGTGGGCTGGGTGTTTGCCGGCCTGGTTGTGCTTTTCGCCGTGATGGCTTATGGCTTCAACTTGCAAAACGCATGGGTGCCCGTGGCATTCCTCACGGGCGGCTTCTTCTCGGGCCTCTCGGGCTATCTTGGCATGAAGACGGCCACCAACGCCTCTGCCCGCACTGCCAATGCCGCCCGCAACTCGCTCAACCGCGGCCTTCGCGTGGCTTTCCGCTCGGGCGCCGTGATGGGTCTCGTCGTAGTGGGCCTCGGATTGCTCGACATATCGTTCTGGTATCTGCTGCTTGACTATTGCATCCCCGAGGACGCAATGGCTCCCACAGCCAAACTGTGCATGATCACCACCACCATGCTTACCTTTGGCATGGGCGCCTCCACACAGGCTCTCTTTGCCCGCGTGGGCGGCGGCATCTACACCAAGGCTGCCGACGTAGGCGCCGACCTTGTAGGCAAAGTGGAGAACGCCATCCCCGAGGACGACCCCCGCAACCCTGCCACCATCGCCGACAATGTGGGCGACAATGTGGGCGACGTTGCCGGCATGGGCGCCGACCTCTATGAATCGTACTGCGGCTCTATCCTCGCCACCTCGGCTCTCGGCGCAGCCGCGTTCATGGCCTCGGGCAATGTAGAGATGCAGTATAAGGCCGTAGTGGCCCCGATGCTCATCGCAGCCGTGGGCATCGTGCTTTCCATCATCGGCATCTTCTCGGTGCGCACCAAGGAAAACGCCACGATGAAGGACCTGCTTGGCTCGCTCTCGCTTGGCACCAACCTGTCGTCGGCCCTCATCGTTGTTGCCACTTTCGGCATCCTTTGGCTTCTCAATATTGAGAATTGGGTGAATATCTCGCTCGCCGTTGTCGTAGGCCTCCTTGTCGGCATCGTCATCGGCCGCTCCACCGAATACTATACCTCGCAATCTTACGAACCGACACGCCGCCTGTCGAAGAGCGGCGAGACAGGCCCTGCCACGGTGATTATCTCGGGCATCGGCCTTGGCATGGTGTCGACAGCCATACCGGTAATAGCCGTTGTGGCCGGCATCATCCTGTCGTTCTGGCTGGCCTCGGGCTTCGACATCCACAATGTGGGCATGGGCCTCTACGGCATCGGCATCGCCGCCGTGGGCATGCTCTCGACCCTCGGCATCACCCTCGCCACCGACGCCTACGGACCCATCGCCGACAATGCCGGCGGCAACGCCGAAATGTCGGGTCTTGGCAAGGAAGTGCGCCGCCGCACCGACGCCCTCGACTCGCTTGGCAACACCACCGCCGCCACCGGCAAAGGCTTCGCCATAGGCTCGGCAGCCCTCACCGGCCTTGCCCTGCTGGCATCCTACATCGAGGAAATCCGCATCGGCCTCGAACGCCTCGGCAACACCACCATCAACCTCGGCACTGCTCTTGAACCAAACCTCGTAAACCTCAAAGAAGCATCGTTCACCGACTTCATGACCTACTACGACGTTACGCTGATGAACCCGCTGGTGCTTTCGGGCATGTTTATCGGCGCGATGATGGCCTTCCTGTTCTGCGGCCTAACGATGAACGCCGTGGGCCGCGCCGCCGCTCACATGGTGGAGGAAGTGCGCCGCCAGTTCCGCGAGATCAAAGGCATCCTCACCGGCGAGGCCGAGCCTGACTATGCACGTTGCGTGCAGATTTCCACCAAGGGAGCGCAGCGCGAGATGGTGTTCCCGTCGCTTCTCGCCATAGCCGTGCCTATCCTTGTGGGCATCATCTTCGGCGTGCCCGGCGTGATAGGCCTGCTCACCGGCGGCCTCGCCGCAGGCTTCGTTCTTGCCATCTTCATGGCCAACGCCGGCGGCGCGTGGGACAACGCCAAGAAATATGTCGAGGAAGGCAACTTCGGCGGCAAAGGCTCCGACGTGCACAAGGCCACCGTAGTCGGCGACACCGTAGGCGACCCCTTCAAAGACACCTCCGGCCCCTCGCTCAACATCCTCATCAAACTCATGTCGATGGTGTCCATCGTCATGGCCGGCCTCACCGTCTCCTGGTCGCTGTTCTAAACCGTCCCAAAAAACATTCGCCATATATGCCGGCTCCGAGTTGGGCCGGCATTTTTTTACATCAAAAAATGGTTTTTACAATCTTTTATGGCGATATTATTGTTTTTTTATTAAATTTGCACATTTAAAGGTTACCTGTGGCTATCTTTAAACGTAAATAAAACGCAAAGATGGACAAATTAGACTCATTATATCGGCAATGGATGGAATTGCTTCCGCTTTCAGAGCGCAAGCGTTATTTGCTGAACCAACGTTTCACCGTCGACTATAACTACAACAGCAATCACATTGAGGGCAATACCCTTACATATGGTCAGACCGAACTGTTACTGCTGTTCGGAAAAGTTGTCGGCGAAGGCGAACTGAAAGATTATGTCGACATGAAGGCCAGCCAGGCAGGCTTAAAAATGATGGAGGAAGAGGCCTCCCTTAAAGACGCGCCCTTGACTCAAAATTTCATACGTCAACTCCACAAAGTGCTTTTACGGGAAGACTATGTCGTTTATCGAAATCTGCCGGGAGGAGGACACACAAGTTTTACCATCCATGCAGGGCAATATAAAACACGCCCCAACAGCGTGATAACACGATATGGCGACCGTTTCGAATATGCCTCGCCCGAAGAAACTCCATCATTGATGTCAGATCTCGTCGACTGGTATAACGAGGCCGAATCATCAGGGAAATATACGCCTGTCGAACTCGTCGCATTATTCCATTACCGCTACATCCGCATCCATCCATTTGAAGACGGAAACGGACGTATCGCACGATTGATGGTAAATTACATTTTTGCACGACATGATTGGCCAATGATTGTGGTGCGGAGCAGAAACAAATCGGAATATATCGATGCCTTACACCAATCAGACATCACAATCGGACCATCGCCATCAGATGGCGCCCACGCAGAATTAAAACAAATCGCGTCATTCTTGCGCTACTTCAAACAACTTGTTGCCACAGAGATACGATATGACATCGATTTTGTCAAAGAAACTTCGCCCGACGTATGGTGGTACGACGGAAAACGACTTATATTCCGCAGCAAGTCGAGCGCAAAAATGCTCAACGCTATGATGGCCAATCCCGATATAACCCTCGAAGAATTAAGCAATCATGCAGGCATTACAACAGCGGCGGTAAAGAAACAGCTCCGTCAGTGGATAGAAAAAGGCTATGTCGAACGACACGGCAACGACAGGCGTTGGTACATCTTCGCCTCCCCTTCGGTATAATACAGGCCGGCCTCACCGTGTCCTGGTCGCTGTTCTAAACCGTACACACTTATAAAAATCACGCTTAAAGGTGGCTTGTGGCCACCTTTAAGCGTATCTTGTTTTTGTTATGGCAGCCGTGATGCAGAACGCTACGGCCGGCCTCCGCTCCAAATCCCCGGTTGGCGACAATCGGCTAAACCGGGGGTTGCGCTGGCGCTCCACCCCCGGCTACACTCTTGAAGCGCATACGCGCTTCTCCTTCGAGATGCCGGGGGAGGGACGTTTTACGAATCCGATTAGGGCGTGATTTATCACGCCTCTACAAACCGCTCCGATAACATTCGAGGTCGGGGTTGAGGGCGGACGCACGGGCCGTGCGTCCCTACATTGGTGGTGGAGAGATGGCACTTTGAAATGCGGGGGATTAGGGGTTTTCTTCGGTGTCGGGGAGAGGGGGAAGGGGGCGGG
>CANRZQ010000251.1 GCA_947644475.1 uncultured Muribaculaceae bacterium | reverse complement strand
GTGATGGCGTGGCGGATGTTGTCGTCGATGGCTCCTTCGCTCACCTCGCCGCCGGCGATATGGGCAATGGGGATGGTCATCACTGTTGCCGCCGACGCTATGGCGAGCATCTCGTAGCGGTCGCCGAGCACTACGAGCATGTCGGGGGCAAGCCGACGGAGGGCCTGTGCCGTGCCGTCCATGCACGCGGCCATGGCGCGGACGCGTGCGGCCTCGCCCTCGCCTTCGAGGGGCATGGGCACGCGCGCGCTAACGACGAAGCCCTGACGCTCGATTTCGTCGACAGTCATGCCATATTCCGGCATCAGGTGCATGTTGGTGGCGAGAATTTGCAACTCTACGCCGGGCCGGCGGCGCAGTTCGGCGGCCAGGGGCGAGAGCAGCCCCCAGTCGGCGCGTGTGGATGTGGCGATGCAGATTTTCATATCGTTGCGGGAACACAAGCCTCCGGCTTGTGAATGATATCGCAAGCCGGAGGCTTACGTTCCTGATGGATTAGACATATTTAGCGTTAATTATCGTGAATAATTCATTAATAAAATATTAATGGTCCATTCACGGTAATTAACGCAAAAAATGAGTAGATTGTGCTATTTATTATTTGATGGTGGGGACGCGGAGGCGGTCGCCGGAGTCTTCGACTATGGAGCGGTAGTAGCGTTCGTTGTAGCCGCCCCAGTCGGGGGTGGCGGCGTTGCCTTCGGGGGTGCGGAGGAATTGGCCGTCTTTTTCTTTCTTGATGTTGCCGTCGAGGTATTTCACAAGGAGGAAGTCGCCGAGGGCCTTGTAGTCCGAGGTGGCTTTTTCGGTCCAGTAGTTGGAGAGTTGCTGCAACTGTGCCTGAGCCTGCTCGGGAGTGAGCACGGCTGTTGATTTCTCGGCGGCCTCGACAGCCGACTCGATGGCCGATTCAAGGCCCGACTGCACGCGGCGGATGTCGGGAATCATCTGGCTGTAACGGTTGTAGGCCTGGTTGGCCACATAGTTGTTGACCCAGAACATGGCATCCCACGAGAGGGTGAGCATGTCGCCGTTGCCGTGCGAGAGTTCATAGGGCACCTCGGTGGTGGAGTTGAAGAAGGGGACGTAGACGCAGGTGTTGGCGTCGTCGACTCCGAACCAGAGGATGCCGCGCATGGCCTCGGGGCGGTCGGCGTTCATCGACGACACGAACGAGAAGCCGGTCTGCTGTGTGGCGATGGCGCGCTCCTGCGAGTATTCCACGGAGTCGACGGTGAATGTCATCGGACGCCAGCGGTAGGGCACGTCGAAGGGGCCTGCGCCGATGTCTTGCGTCATGTCCATGGGGGTGTCTTCGAAGTGGTCGCGCATCATCCATTTGAGGTCGTTGGCGGTGAGTTTCTTGGAGGGTTTCACCCAGATGGGGAGCACTTCGCCTTTGCCTTCGAAAATCCAGGGAAGGTATTTGTCCATGCCGGGGGCAAACTTGTTGTAGTAGGCCCACACGCGGGCGTCGCATCCGCGGAGAGCGCCGGCGTCGGTCACGGCATAGGCGCGGGAGAAAGAGAAGTCCTTGTCCTTGCCGTCGAAGTAGCCTTTCTCGCGGGCGAAAGAAATCACGTCGGGCGAGTAGAGGGTCTCGGGGTCGTTGAGGGGAAACTTATGGATGCGGGAGTGGTTGGCATGGCCGGAAATGTATCCGTCGGGCACTCGGCGGGCCACCCACACGGCACCTTTGTCGTCCTTGCCCTTGCCAATCATTTCCATGATCCAGGCCTCTGACGGGTCGGCGATGGAGAACGACTCGCCTTCGGAGGCGTATCCGTATTTGTCGACGAGGCCTGTCATCACGTCGATGGCCTCGCGTGCGGTCTTGGCACGCTGGAGGGTGATGTAGATGAGCGATCCGTAGTCGATGATGCCCGAGCCGGCAAGTTCATGGCGTCCGCCCCATGTGCTTTCGCTAATGGTGAGGCCATGCTCGTTCATGTTTCCGACGGTGGAGTATGTATGGGCCACTTCGGGAATCTCGCCGAGTTTCTTTTGGGAGTCCCAGTCGATAACCTCGCGCATTGCGCCTTCGGGATGGTCGGCTGCGGGCTGGCGGTAAAGTTCGCCGTAGAGCACGTGGCTGTCGGCGGCATATGTAACCATCGTGCTTCCGTCGGCCGATGCTCCGGGGGTTGCAATCAAGGACGTACAGGCCAGAGCGGCGACAGAGGCCGAAAGGAAAGCGGAAGTTATAAAAGGTTTCAGCATAAGTAACAGTATATAATGATTGTGTATTTGCGTTTTATTAACGTTGGATTTCGTTTTTTTACGTTAATGGCCATGAATGGACCGTCAATTTGGGTTAATTTAAAATTAATGGTTAATTAACGTAAAATTTATTTTCGAAATCTTATAATCGACGAAATCAGTTAAATGATAATGATGTTTAGATGCAAATATATGAAAAAATTACAGAAAGTTTATAAAGCAAAAATATGTACTGTCTACACAATGGAGATATGTGAACGGAAATCTTTTTTGATACATTCTGTGAGATTAATCGGCGGCAATATCAGATTCTTTGTGTTGAGGCCAAGAATGTCGGCCCTGGCGTGAATCTCTCCTCGGGCTGCTCCAACACAAATGGTGGCGAGATATTGAAGAATATTTGCCGGGATGATAAGTTCTTCATTTTTAATCATAGAAGGAAAAGTCTCCGGAGAAACTTTAAATATGCCTTCAAGTGAAAGATAAAGAATGTCGTCATTGTCCTGCGTAAACTTGTAATCTGTGATGCAGGCTATGAGATTTTCATTCGCATTAATATTGAATTTAACTTCAAAGCGCAACGATACGTCCCGTGTTTCGTCGAATGCCTTGCACGAAAAATCAATAGTATTAAGCAGATGTATTTTATAGTTGAATATACTCATTATGATATATCAATGTTAGCAAGCCTTGGCCAAATCGTTGGCGGGAATAAGAGAGGAGAAATCAGAAAAAATTTCTTCTTCCTCGATATAGGCAGACGGTGAATATATGAAATATCTGTATTCTGCCGATAGAACACTGCAATCGATATGCTCGACGGGAATATTTAACAATGAAAATGAGGAATCCTCCTTATAGTCATCGAACGCTGAAAACTCTATGTTATAGGACTCAAAAAAATCTTCGACAGATATATCGTCTTTTGTAGAAACGGAGAATGACTGTTTTAGCGCCTCGATATTTTCGGGCGAAGATGTTTCAAAAAATAAATCTATATTTTTGAGAATTCTATCTAAATCCATAGCGGTTAAAGTTTCCTGGTAATTTATCTAACAAATTTTGGAGCCGATAGGTACATCATTACGGTCGAAAAAACAGATGATGATTTCAGGGTCTAATAAAAAGGATGATTTAATATTCTTATCGGAATTATAAGAGATAGTATTGTGCTTGGTTTTTACATTCAGAGAACGTATTATTTTGAATGGAAAAGTCCCCGGTTTTTGTCTTTCAAGCGTTTGAAGGAGGCAAATCGTTTGTCCGATAGGCATTCGTTCGCCCAATTTATCCCAAATTTTTTGAACGATGGCGAAAAAATCATAAAGGTCTTGTCTGCTTCCGGCTAAATCCAGAAAATACTCACCTTCAAGAACCAATGGATATTCGTTAATCCCATAATGGCCATTGTATCTTTGTTTGCCCCAACGTTTTGCACGTTCAATATTATTATCCCAAAAGTAATATCCTTCTCCAAGAAACGGGAAATGAGTATTTTCACCAGATCCGGTTATTTTGGAATATATCGGAGTGCCGGCGTCGGTGTAATATGGAGGCTCGTACCGATACGTATGATGGCCTTTTGTTTTTATAATATTATTGCTCATCAGTGACAAATAGGAGAGTTGGAATCGTAATGTTTTTGCAAATATACGCTAATTAATTGAAATAGCGAAATAAAGTAACTTTTTTTAAGGAGATGAAAAAGCGGAGCCGGCCCGGGTGGGTCGGCTCTGTGTGGGGTATGTCGCGGGGGCTATTTTGCGGGGGTGTCGCCGGGGAAGGGCGGCGGGGTGGGGTCGGCGGGCTTGTCGAGGTTGATGTCGGAGGGCGCGGCCGGGACGGTGTCGCCGTCGGAGGGGAGGGTGTCGGCC
>CANRZQ010000250.1 GCA_947644475.1 uncultured Muribaculaceae bacterium | reverse complement strand
GACATGAGGTGACGGTGGCTTGCTATTTTGAGCATGCCGAGGCTATGGTTGACCGTTATCGAAGTGCTGGCGCGAGTGTGGAATTGATGTCGCCTGACGGCATCCGTCCTGTCGGGTTGCGTGCCGTAGCCAAGCATTTGTACATGGGGCTGCGACGGATTGTAAAATCGTTCAAGCCCGATGTGGCACATGTGCAGTATATGGCGCCGGGGGCATTGCCGGTTGTAATCTTGCGATTGCTTGGGGTGAAAAAGGTGATTGCCACTTCGCATACCTTCGCCGATATTTATTCGCCAAATGGCCTTCGTGTTATCCGTTGGCTCACTTCATCATGCCTTACGGCCTTCCAGTGCATAACCGAACGTGCAGAGCGGAGTTATTTCGGCACATCGAGGCTGTTCGATAGCAAGCTAAGCAAGCATTTCACAATATATAACAATATACCTGTGCATATCACCGTGGCAGATGCGCCACGCAAGCAGTTGACCGAAGCAGATACAATTACGGTTGGTGTCGTTAGCCGTCTTGAACTTATCAAGGGCATGGATCTTGTAGTGCCCGCTTTTGTTCGTGCAGCCGAGGCAAATCCGCAATTGCGTCTTCTCATCGTCGGCGATGGCTCGCAACGCGCCTTGATGGAGCGCCAGGTTGCAGAGGCCGGCATTGGAAGCCGTGTCGAATTTACAGGCCGTCAGCCCCAGTCGCAGTTGCAATCGCAATACGACCGCATCGATATTCTCCTGATGCCGTCGCGCTCCGAAGGCTTCGGCCTTACGGCCATTGAGGGCATGGCACGAGGCTGTGTCCCCATTGTGGCCGACACCGGCGGACTGCCCGAGGTAGTAACCCCGGAATCCGGCCTGCTGCATCGCTCCGAAGACATAGCCGACCTGTCATCGAAAATATCTGCTCTCGCCTCGGATCCCTCGCACATTGCATCGCTGTCGGCCGGAGCAATCCGTCGCGCAGAAGTTTTTTCTGTTTCCAACTACCGCCACGCTATCGCCAGTCTGTATAAGGTGTTATAAACTCATAACTGAATAAAACAAGAATAAAGGTGGTATTCCTTAATTTATTATATTTCGCTATCTTGACATTTTATGGTGTGAAGTTTGTCACATCCTCAGGACGCGAAATGACCAATCCTCTCGACCCGGATACACGAATAGCGTTAAATGGGCCGGAAACATTCTGGGTGCTGACTTTTGCAACCGGATTGCTCTCTTTGTCAGGCGACCTTGGTCTTGACATCTCTGCTTTGCGTATGGCTGTGGTTGAGGTACTTTGTATCGTGGGCCTTAGTATTGCGCAGCGTCGACCCGTTTTGTCGTTCCCAATTGTAATCTATATCGTATATTTGCTCTGGCTTTTTGTTGGATTGACATATGCTCCGTCGTTTAATTTTGGCATTAGGGTTATACTTAAATATTCATATCCTCTTCTGATTTGTCTTTTTGCATCTGCGGCTGTCGAGGATATAGAAGTATGGATGAAATCGGCATTATGGGCGCGTAAAGTGGCTTTGATATCGGTGATATTTGCGTTCGTCCCATTTTTAGGCATAATATTTCCGGTGTTTTGGTATGCTACGGCCAGGGCCATCAATTATATATCAATGATGATTTTTTCGTTGGCTTTATTTTACTATACCGACGAAAAGCGTAAGAATCTTTTATATGCTGTTTTGTTTATACTGCCTTGTTTTATATGGGTGTTCCGAACTTCAATCATGGGATCGTTGGTGGCAATAATGGCATTTTATTTTATACGTTACCGGGTGCGCTCTCTGCCAATTATTTTTGGTATTATAATATCCGGAATTTTGGCTGTGTTCTTTATTCCATCGTTACACGATAAAATGTTCCAAAAGGGAACTAATATAACTTTGGAGATGTTCCAAAATGGTGAGGTTTCAATGGATAATGTTAACACTAATGCCCGCGAGGCAATGTGGGAAACACTGGAGAATAATTTCTACGAGGGGCATGAATTGATAGGGGCAGGCACTGGCTCCGTGCAAAACTTTATGTATACCCATTTTGTGTTCGGCGGTTTGAAAGTTCCCCATAGCGATTATATTCAAATGAAATGCGATAATGGTTTGATTGGGCTTGTATTGTTTTGTGCTGTTGCCATATTTGTATTCTTTCATTGCTTTAAGGTATATTGGGCAAATAAAGACGATGTAAAGTTACAACTTTCCTCGTTGGTTGCCGGCGCGTCAATTATAGGGGTCTTTGTAACACTATACTCTGATAATACGGTAAATTATTCAATGGCTACACTTTCTATGCCTTTTGGATTCTATGGTATGATGCTTGGATTGCTTCGTAAACAAAAAGAACAGTTATGATATCGGTTGTAATACCATTATATAATAAAGTCGGTCAGGTCGAAGAGACGTTGCAATCGGTACTTGCGCAGACTTATAACGATTTTGAAATTGTCATAGTTGACGACGGCTCAACCGACGGTTCGGCAGAAAAGGTAGAAGCCCTCGGTATTGGCAATCTTCGCTTGATACGGCAGAAAAATGCAGGGGTGTCTGCGGCTCGTAACCGAGGAATAGAGGAGGCAAGTGGCGAGTTTGTCGCATTACTTGATGCCGATGATCTTTGGAAGCCGGAATATCTCGCCACGCAATTTGAACTGACACAAAAGTATCCTGAATGTGATGTGTTTACGACAGATTACGAGATGCATGACAATAATGGAAAAGTGACACATTCAATCATAAGGAGAATAAATTTCTGTGGAGAGTCGGGTGTGCTGTCTAACTATTTTGAAGTAGCATCATGTTCGAATCCGCCAATATGCTCAATCTCAATAATGGCTCGACGGTCGGCATTGCTTGCCGTTGGCGGTTTCCCTTTGGGAATCCGATCCGGCGAGGATTTGCTTACTTGGGCACGGCTTGCATGCCGCTACCGTATTGCCTATTGTCGCAAGCCATTGGCTATTTTTAATGTAGAGGGTTATGACGTGTCCGATAAACCGAAACGTGTTCCGGCCGAAGATGATGTTGTCGGCCGTGAGCTGAGGAGGCTGATGTCGGAATTTCGGGCACCCGGGCTAAAAGCATATTGCTCGATGTGGCATAAGATGCGTGCTTCGGTGTATATGCGGCTCCGTATGCGCGGAAAGGCATTTCGGGAAACAATAAAAGCCATTAGTCTCGCCCCTGCAAATTATAAATTATATGCTTATTTGGTAATAAATATGTTACCTTCTAAATTGCAACCATTCTGATGGCGACAGCACCTATTGTAATATTTGCCTTCAACCGGCCTGATGCTTTGCAGAGGTTAGGCGATGCGTTGCGTAAGTGTGCGCTGTTTGATGAATCGAAGATTATTGTATTTGTTGATGGTCCTCGAAATGAACCTGAAAGGGCAAAGGTACAGGCTGCCATAGAAGTGGCACGCTCCTTAACAGACGATGTGCGTGCCTCGGCATCAAACCGTGGTCTTGGTCCTTCGATAATAGCCGGTGTAACTGATGTAATTAACGAATATGGCCGTGTGATTGTTCTCGAAGACGATCTTGTGCCGGCTCCCGGCATGTTGATGTATCTGAATCAAATGCTTGACAGATACGCCGATGAGCCGAAGGTTTGTTCCGTTTGCGCTTATGGGTTGAAGATTCGCCGTCCGGAAGGATATTCCGGCGATGTGTATTTTTCTCCTCGTTCATCATCATGGGGATGGGCTACGTGGCGCGACCGTTGGGAGAAGATTGACTGGGCCGTGAGTGATTACGAATCTTTCCGACATAATCGTCGTGACCGCCGTTCTTTCAATCGCGGAGGCTCCGATATGGCTTCGATGCTCGACGGATATATGGCTGGCCGCAACCGTTCGTGGGCCATACGATTCTGCTACTGGCAGTGGCGCAACGGCCTGCTGTCGGTTCATCCATTCCGTTCGCTCGTCGACAATGAGGGCTTTGGTGCCGAAGCCACCAACTGCCGCCAGTCTTACTCTCGTTTTAGGATAGATTTGGATTTACTTGATTATCAATTGGTTACCCCCCCCCACACACACCACCATTTGCTGTGGAAAGAGCCAGAGTGTATTTCTGTCAATCCAGAAATCGACAAACAAC
>CANRZQ010000249.1 GCA_947644475.1 uncultured Muribaculaceae bacterium | reverse complement strand
AAGTTAGAGTTTATCCGCGCTGATTCTTGACTGCTTGGAATTCTCGCAAAATTTCGTGTCAAAGTCAAGGATTGAGCAACGGTAGATGCCCGTGGATATGTAATATCGAGTTTTCGGCATATTGTCTTGTGAAAGGCATAGCCGAATGCCATTGTTGCATATACAGGCGTGGGCTTCTGCGTTGCCGTCCGACTTTGACAGGGCAATGCGAGAAGCCTCAAGCAGTAGGATGGCAACAGATACAGATTCCTACGCTTTTTTTGTGCCAATCACTATGCCAACGAGAGGAAGACCGAGGCTTATATTGAACTATGAGAAAGACCTTCCCTCTTATGCTGCTTTGTAGTTTCGCTCTGATAGCATCCACGCCAAAAAGAACGAGCAATACTGCCCCCGGGTCTTTTAACTTTGAACTTGTGATGGATTCCGCGACTATACTTGCGGATGACTATGCCGAAGCAATGGTCAATAAACCGGAGATGGTCAAGAGTCGCATGAACGCGCTTAAACGCTTCTATGCTCCGTATTCAGCCAATAAGACCGTTGCTGATTCCATTTGCAACGTCATATTCAATATGTATGTCGATAACATCGAGCGTGACAACATCGACCGTGCAAATGCCTTCAAAGAATGTTTCACTGAAATTGCCGACAAAGACAATGAGCACTATGGACCGCTGTATGCCACTGAATTATTTCTGGCCCAGGAGACATCTGATACAGCAAGGATAAAAGAATTGTTGCCCTTGCTTAGCGATTATGCGGAAAGGAATGGTCATGACTATGCCGATGAAATCAATTCGGCAGAATCGTTCATAAAAGATTATGAAAGCCGCCGACCCATCAACGAGGAAATTATCGGCGTGTGGGTAGGGGAAAGCATATGTCGTGATAAGTCCTATACACCGTCATTCATGGAGGCATGGGTAAGTGATATTGATGGGAACAATGAGGTCAAGGATCGTCTGTCGCGTAAGTCTCATGTGCTCATAATAACGGGTAGTGAAGCGGTGCCGATTTATCCTAACAATGTGGACTATTCAGAATTTCCACTTGTGAATTATAAAGTTCCGCAGCAAAAGGAGTGTCTGGATAATTTCCGTAAGAAAAAATCGTTTTATTTCGACATCGCGTCCAGGCCTTCGTGGTTGTATAAAGAATCATATTACGCAGCACACCCTCAAGTCAAGCAGTATGATGAAAATTCGAGGTCTGCCTATTTTCTATGGGCAAATGATGAATTAAATGGATTCAACCCTGATTATTATGCTATGCTCAGGCAGCAAATGCAGGGAAGTCATGCGTCAAATTTAGGAGAACTGGCGCGTAAAGGTGTGTCTATTGGCACAAAAGCAAAGGTGCAACTTGCATCCGGAGCGATGTACTCTATCGGGAATGCCGTGCTCGATCACCTCGCTGTATCGACCGCGAGGGCATGGGTGAGAGAGATGATGGTTTTTTACGAGAATCCCAATGCTTTGCGCGTGTGGGTACATTTTCAGTTTAACATCGTAAAGTCGAACTCCCCTCGTGTATCCCAGCATGAATCACAAAACACTATCTTGTATATAAAATGGACCCCCGAGGATGAAGTATTCTTCCTGTCGCAGAACGGTGCCCACATAACACTCGGCGAAGAGACCAAGTCTCAAAAAAAAGCCAATAAGGAACTCGTAAAACAAAAGAAAGAAGAGTATCAGGCGAAAAACGGAAAGATAGGTTCAAGCCGAAAAAAATATGACGTATTTCGACAATGGTTTAATACACAGATGTTCAATAAATTAAAAGAGAATAAGTTATGAAGACACTTCGTGCAATCGCTTTTATAGTATTAATTATCCTTGCAAATCCTGTCGGCAGTAACGCGCAGGCGTGGCAATACTCGGAAGAATTTGGTACGGATTTTTTTACATCACAACTCGACAGGAAGATAGAAGTAGTCAATTGCAATACAGGTACCAGCGAGATGAAGAGCATAGGTACATGTATGCGCAAGGATGTCGCAAACGGTTTCAGTAATGGCTACGTGATTAAGTCGAAGATGCCAAACCTTAACGGACTGAATGCGAAGGTGGCACGCGGTGTGGCAGCCTCTCGCCCTAAACGCACAGCATCTACCGGTACATACAAATATAGTACAGGAAGGGCAGGCACCTCGAAAAATCATGCTACTTCTCAAGAACATATCGATTGGGTGCATCAACGACAAAAGTCTATCCGCCTCGCTCAGGAGAAAAAACGTGAAGAGGAAAGACGCAGACGAATCGAAGACGAAATTCGGGTGGCAGCCGCCACTGCTGCTGCAAATGCGAGACTCCAGAGTGAGACTGACCAACGTATACAAAACGACCGTTACAATGCCGGACAAGGCGCACTTGCCGCCCGACAGCAGGCTCGACAGGCAATTCAAGTATTCGGGCCGCGGTTAAGCCGTAGCCAAACCTCTGCCAGTGAAAAGGCAAAAATGCTTCGTGGGCAAAACAAACCTCGCCGCGTGATGTATCCTCAGCGTCAGCCCCGAAATACGGCACGTAAGCCGTTGGCAAAAGTGGAGCGCAGACAGTTGGCACCCCGGCAGGAGATAATGCTCAAGCGTGCGTTGATGGTGCGTGCAGAGTTGCGCAGGAAAAATGCAGCCGAAAAAAAATGGAATGAATACAAGGGCATCAAACTATCTGATGGCGCAGTGTCCACTCTCGGTAAAGATTGGCAAAGCGACGACTTCAAGACCGGCCCGCTCGCGCCGCCGCCGTTGTCTCCCCGGCGTCCGCAGTATGTGGAGCCCAAGTGGCTTGCCAAGCATAAGGATATGCTTGAATTGCTTGGAGAGCCACCATTGACATCTGAAGAGGAAATCAGGCTATTAAAGGAACATGAATTTTTAGGAGTATGAAACAGTTTGCTGTGCTAATAACGGCAATGCTGTGTGCATTGACTTCGTCAGCGATATACCGTGTGTCGATATTGAGCCACGAGGAGTTGTGTATCGGTCCGGAGGAAATTCTACAACTGCCGGGTATCGGGCTTGGCATCGCCAATGGTCCCGACTCAATAATGCTACTCGACAATCCGAGTCTTGCGTTTATCCGCTGGACTGAGCCTAATAATGCACGTTCAATTGTTGGTTGCGGTGAGTCGTTTTATGCCACGGAGGGGGATAGCATTTATCGCATAGCGACAGATTCAATCCCTCGCAAGTTTATCGGGCGACTCGACAACGAACAATTCAAACTGTCTGCTGCCACCGATTCAACATTCTACGCTATAACGGCCGATGAAGATTTCTCGTGTGTCTACGAAATCAACCCCGAAACCGGATATTGCGACCCGTTGATAAGCATTGAGTCTGCATTACTGAAAATCGCGCCAATGGGTGACAATCTGCTTCTTTGGGCAGATGATGCCGTAATGATAGCCAAAGACGACGGCATGATTGAGCCTTTTTACTCCGCTCCGGACATCACCGACGTTGAACTGTCACCAATCGGCATCTTCATTGCCACCGATAAGTCGGTACTATGGTTTACTGACGTAGACGAATGTATAAAATTATTGCCGGTGGGAGTCACTAATCTTTGGTGGGACAACGAAGACTTGCTATACTACCGTACAAAGGACGGCGATATAATAGCAATTGTAGGCTTGGAGGCCTTTTACAGAAATGAAACAAACGAAAAATCAAACTCGTGAAATCAACTTGAAATGCATTGTACGAGTCGTGCAATACGGTTCAAATAAAGGCGAATCACAGAATCGCGTAGCGATTCAAGAAGGTAGCCGTGGGTGAGGGAGTGGCGAAGCCACGACCGTAACCCACGGAAAAAGGTTGTCGACAACCGGGGTTTTGGAGCGGAGGCCGGCCGGAGCGTTCGGCTATGCCAACCCTGAGGTAGGGGCGCGATAAATCGCGCCAGCATTTTTTATATCGATTAGGGCGTGATTTATCACGCCCCTACAAACCGCTCCAATGCCACGGGTGTATACAATTTGCATTACCGGGGGTTACGCTATCGCTCCACCCCCGGCTAAACTCTTGAGAGTGTATCAAAAAGACTGTTTTTGCCAAGATTGTAGGGACGCACGGCTCGTGCGTCCGCAGATAAACAATTGATTGTTAAATAAA
>CANRZQ010000248.1 GCA_947644475.1 uncultured Muribaculaceae bacterium | reverse complement strand
GCCCGTGCCTACCGTATTCGACCGCCTTGCGGTCGACCTGTTTTAATCAATAATGCACCGTAATCACGGCATGTGTCCGGATATAAAAGAAAGCATTGGCTTGCTCTTGTGACATATTTGAAAATTGAACTTATAAGATGAGAAAGGATATGATGGCGGGCGTGGGCGCGCGGATGCGCGCGGCTGTGGCCGGATTGTGGACCCGGGGCTTTGCGGCGGGATGGATGGCGTCGCTGGCGCTGGTGGTGGCGTTCGACCTGCTGTGGTGTTATGAGACCACGTTCCGCGGGCTCGGGTTTGCGGGCACATATGTCAATGCCGCGGCTCTGGCCACGGTTCTGGCCCTGCCGGCGTTGTGGCACAGGCGGTGGGCGCAGATGGGGGTGTTGCTTGTAATGGCTGTGGTGATGATGGCCAACCTTATTTATTGCCGCACGTATTTCAACTCAATCCCGGCGCACAGTTATCTGCTTGCCGGGAACGTGGCCGATTTCACGGCCAGCATCTGGGACACGGTGCGCGTGCGCGACTTCCTGCTGCCTGCCATCGCATTGGCGGTGCCTCTGGCTATGGGGCCGAGGCGAAAAGTGATAAAAGTTAATGGGGGGGGGTATCTTATTGTCTTACTGATAGTTACGTGCGTTTTGTGTGTCACGGCCATGCTCAGTGGTGGCCTGCGCGGGCATGTGGAGCGGCTTCGTCAAGAGTGCTATTACACCACCACTCCTGCCGTGATATACACAATCCCCGGCACGGTGGCCGCTGAGTTGCTTGAGACGCAGTCGGAAATCACGCCCGAGCGCCGACGCCTTGTCGACACATGGCTTGCCGACCATGAGCGGTTCCTTTCGCGGCTCGCTCCCGGGCATGAGGGCGGCGCCAAGCGCGTAAGCCGCCTTGTGCTTATAATATGCGAGTCGCTCGAATCGTGGCCCATCGGCCTGGAAGTGGAAGGGCAGGAAGTGGCTCCCAATCTGAGCCGTCTTGTGGCTGACTCGGCCGTGTGGTATGCCCCGCGCGTGCTCTCGCAGGTGGGCAACGGCCACAGCATCGACGGGCAGCTGCTCATGCTCGCGGGCATGTATCCGATGCAGAATTATGTTTATGCGATGCGTTTTGCCGACAATGCCTACCATGCCATCCCGCAGGCGTTTGCAGACGGGGAGACGTGGCTGCTGTCGGGCGACAAGCCCGCCACATGGAACCAGGGGCGCATAGCGGCGGCTTTCGGCATCGACTCTCTGCGCATGGAGCGCGACTGGGACAGCAGTGAGATGATAGGCCGCCCGGCGCGGCTCAGCGACCGCGCCCTTGCCCGTCAGGCCATAGCCCGGTTCGAGAGCGGCGAGGTGCTTGCCGAGGGCCGCGACGGCTATGTGCAGGTGGTGACTTATTCGGGGCATAACCCCTTCCGCATCCCCGACGAGTATAAGACGATAAGGCTTACGGGCGATTATCCGCCGAAGATGGCCGACTATCTCACGGCCGTGAGTTTTACCGACAGCGCCATTGGCGAACTTGTGGATTACCTCCGCGGCCGCCCCGACGCCGACAGCACGGCGATAGTGATAGTGGGCGACCATGAGGGCCTTGCTGCTTACCGGCAGGCCATGCTCGGGCATCCTGCGGGGCGCGGCGTGGTGGCCGCACAGGGGTATGTGCCCCTTATAGTGGTGGGGTCGGGACAGTCGGGCGTGTACGAGCCAGTGATGGGGCAGGTCGATGTATATTCTACCCTGCGCGAGATGCTCGGCCTGGGGCTGCGCTATCCGGGCATGGGCTTCCCGGCCTCGGCGCGTCTCGGCTTCGCGTTTAACTATCAGGGCGAACTTGCGGGCGACACCGTGGGCGTCGCCCCGGCCCTTGTGCGCCACGTGGCATCGGCTCCCGCCGTGTCCGACATTATCATCCGCCACAACCTTTTGCCGGAAATGCACAATTAATTTAATGCACAATTCACAATTCACGATGCACAATTAGGGCTGCGCGCTGAAAGCCAATCGTGCATCGTGCATTGTGCATTGTGCATCGTGCATTGCCCCAATCGTGCATTGTGCATCGTGAATTGTGAATTGTTGTAATTTTTTGCTTGAAAATTTGCATATGTGGTTTTATATTGCTAAATTCGGCAATCCGAAATATCAAGTGAAGGCGTATGCTGATCGACGAATTTATCAAATACCTGCATCTCGAGCTGAACAAGTCGGGGCACACCGTGGAGTCGTACCGTCACGACCTGCGGCAGTGGGCCGAGTTTGAGACACAGGGGCAGGCAGAGGCCCTGCGCCCGATGGAGGTGACACAGTCCGACATACGCCTGTATATGAGCCACCTGGCCTCGACGGGCCACTCTGCGGCGACGATACGCCGCAAGGCCTCGGCCTTGCGCGGCTTTTTCCGCTACCTCGTGCGTTTCAAAGGGCTGGCGGGCAGTCCGCTCGACGCCCTCAGGCTTGCACGCCCGGCAAAGCGGCTGCCGCAGGTGATAGCCCCCGACCAGATGCAGCGCGCCCTCGACGCCGGCGGGGATGAGGACAGCCCCTTTCTGGCCCTTCGCAACAGCCTGATCATGGAGATGCTCTACCAGACAGGACTCCGCTCGTCGGAACTGACCGGGCTGCTCGACGCCAACGTCGACACCCGCTCGGGGCGCATAAAGGTGCTCGGCAAGCGGGCCAAGGAGCGGTACGTGCCCATAGGCCCGGGGCTGTGCTCGATGATAGAGGAATACCGCGAGGCGCGCGCCGAATATTGCGACGCAGGCTCCGAACCTTTCGTCGCGTTCTTCGTTAAAAAGACAGGAGAGCCGATAAAATACCGCATGCTCAACTATATCGTGCACCGCCACCTCGACGGCAAAGTCAACTCAGCCCGCCGCTCGCCCCATGTGATGCGCCACTCGTTTGCCACCGACATGCTCTCGGCCGGAGCCGACCTCAACGCCGTAAAGACCCTGCTCGGGCACGAATCACTCGACACGACACAGATATATACCCATATATCGATAAGCGAACTTCAACATAATTATCAACTCGCACATCCGCGTGCACAAAAAAAGGAGGACAACCATGGAAATCAGAATCCAAGCAATCCACTTTGACATCGCTGACCGTCTCACGGCCTTCATCAACAAAAAAGCCGAAAAACTCGCCCGTCATAACACAGCAATATCCGACGTCGACGTCACCCTCAAAGTCGTAAAGCCCGAAACGGCAATGAACAAGGAAGCCACAGTGAAAGTGGCCGTGCCCCAGCACGAAGAAATAGTGGCGTCGAAGACCGCCGACACCTTCGAGGAAGCCGTCGACCTCTGCCTCGAAGCCATCGACCGCCAGCTCGAGAAGCGCAAAAACCGCGAATAGCCCCGGCTGCGGGCGTGGCCAGCGAAAAAATGCGGCCAAATGTTTGGCAGTTTGGAAAATAAAACGTAACTTTGCACCCGCAAACAATGCAAAACCAAACTAATCAACATTAAATGGCAACAAAAATCAGATTACAACGTCATGGTCGCAAGAACTATGCGTTCTATCCTATTGTTATCGCCGATAGCAGGGCACCACGAGATGGTAGATTTATTGAAAGGATAGGTTCCTATAACCCGAACACCAATCCTGCTACTATAACTCTCGATTTCGAACGGGCTTTGTATTGGGTTAACGTAGGCGCTCAGCCCACCGACACCGTGCGCTCAATCCTTTCCAACGAAGGCGTCCTTATGATGAAACACCTCCAGGGTGGCGTAAAGAAAGGCGCGTTCGACGAAGCAGAGGCCCAGCGCCGCTTCGAAGCATGGAAAGCCAACAAGCAGGCCAAGGTAGACAAACTCAAAGCCACCATGGCCGACAAGAAAGAACTCGATGCAAAATCGCGCTTTGAAGCCGAGCAGGCCAAAAACAAGGCAAAGGCAGAAGCCGTAGCCAAGAAGAAAGCCGAACTCGCAGCAGCCAAGGCCGAAGCAGAAGCAGCCGCAGCCGCTCCCGCAGAAGAAGAGGCTCCCGCCGCAGAATAATTTTGCCTCCAACCCCATCATCCGCCGGCGCCGTCCCGAAAAGGACAGCGCCGGCGCTTTTTTGTTTTAACGTTAATTGCCGTCAAATATTAAATAATCTTAAATAACAGCCCAATCGCGGACAATAAA
>CANRZQ010000247.1 GCA_947644475.1 uncultured Muribaculaceae bacterium | reverse complement strand
GGGCTGTACCGCGCATCTCGCTGCGGCCGAGTGTGTAAGCGTCGACAGCACTTTGGGCAAGTCCTATTGCCGGGATGGCCGCCGCCAATATTGAAACGTAAACTTTTTTCATATTCAAAGTGAAAAATATAGAAAAGGCCGCCGTCAACCGTTCTGCGACACGCGTTCGGCCACAACAGGCTTACGGCGGCTTTTTGCTGTTACAATAATAGAATCTTGGATATCAACGGCGTCCACGGCCTCCGCCGCCACCGCCACCGTTATAACCGCCGCCGGTGCTGCGGCCCATGCCGGAGGAGCGGCCGGGGCTGTAAGATGAGCCTGACGAGCGCGAAGTGGAAGAACCGCGGTTGTAGTTATAGCCCGACGAGCGCGTCGATGACGAGCCTGTGCCCATCTGGCGCCCACGTGTGCCGGTGTTGTATGTGCCGGAATTGTTGACAGTGCCGGTGGACCCCACTCGGCCACGGCCCATATTGCCGGGACGCGATGCGGGGGCTGATGACGCGGGACGATATGTGCCGGTGTTTGTGACTGTGCCGGTGGCACCTGTGCGTCCACGGCCCATATTGCCGGGGCGTGCAGCCGTGCCCGATGCGCCTGGACGATAATTGCTTCCGGTGCCCACATTTCCTGCCGACGGACGGCGGCCACTGCCGGCATATGCCGGAGAGTGAGGACGCGACGAGCCTGAGGGTGTGATCGGACGCGGAGGCGCAGGCGCCCAGCCGTGATTCCAGCCGGGTCCCCAGCCGGGAGTCCAAGACCAAGACGGGCCCCAGCCCCACGACCACGAGGGGCCCCAGCCCCATGACCAGGAAGGACCCCATGCCCACGACGGGCCGAAGTTCCAGTTATACCAGGGGTCGTATATGCCCCAGTTCCATACATACCACGGTGAGCCGTAACGCCATGCCCAGGGGTCGGACACCACGTTGACATTGACCACGGTCTGCGGCTGCTGGGAATAGTAATATGAGGCGAGATCGTCGTCGGCAGTCTGCGAGATGATGTCGGAATTATGGAACCGCTCGATACGACGGGTGTTGGCAAACGTATCGCTGCTTTCGAGAGAGTCTACGGCAAGCGAATCGGCAGCCGGCACAAGGAACTGGCCCCGGCGGTTGTATTCGTCGACATCGCGCGTAGAGCCGGAATTGAAAACATATGTGTCGGCACCCGGGAAGTCGGTAGCAGTGTTGGGCACATAATATGCGCCCTGGGCGGCTTGCGTCGCGGCTTTTTTCCGCTCGGCCTGCTGCTTGGCTGCTTTGTCGGCGTTGAAATATATGTCGTCGTCGTAATAATTCTGAGCCGATGCCATAAAGGGAATCGCCACCGCAGCCGCGGCAACGAGCCTGAAAAGAGATTTTGTGTAAGACAACATGGCTTTGAAAATTTTATTGCTTTATCTTTTAGACGTTTAATCGTTCCAAAAGTTTAGTCAAAGTTAATCATTTTTTCCGAATTACTACCAATTATATTCAAAATAGGCGACAAAAAGGGCTTTTTTAACAAAAAGCCGAGTAATGGAACGCTTCGATTGCTCGAAAGTCCGATTACTCGGCTTTATATTTACGGACTTCCACCCAGGGGGAAGGATTAAGTTTATTCGACAGGTTTCATTTCGTAGGCTGCCATTGCGATGGTGAAGCCCCAGTAAATGAATGCGATGGAGGTGAGGAAGGAAATCATGAACATGTTGGATACCCAGCCTGCTTCAAGGAAGAAGAACCCGATAAGGCAGAGCAGGATGCCGTTCACGATGCCAAGCCACCAGTATTTTTTACGGCCTGATGATGCGGATACAAGTGCCTCGATACCCCAGAAAATAAAGAGGAATGCAAGGAAGTAAGGGAATACCATCTCAGAAAGGATGATGCTGCGGACGAGCATGAATCCGATAAACATGTTCACCACGCCGCCGGCGAGCCACCAGCCCCAGCCGCGGGGACGGTTCTCACCCGACGAGACACACAACTGGACGATACCGGCCAGGATAAGGAGCCATCCGAATATCTGGGAGGCTACCGCATAACCGGCGGCAGGCCAGAACCAATATGTGAAACCGCCGAGCACCAAGAGGATACCGACAACGAGCACTACCCACCACCAGCGGGTCTGTGCGTAATAAGAGACGTTAAAGGCTTTCATAAATCAAATAGTTTATTTGGTTAATTTTAAGATACTTTCACTATTTGAATCTCTTTTTTTGAAATTCACTTATATAACAATCTCAAATTCGCAAAGGTTTTTCCCAACCCCTTTTTTAATTCACAATTCACAATGCACAATGCACAATCAGGCTACGCGCTGAAAGCCCAATTGTGCATCGTGAATTGTGCATCGTGAATTGTCAAAGTCGGTGGACGAAGAGGGGCGAGGGGTCGTGGCGGGGAAGGGTGTAGAGGCGTATTGAGGCGGCACGCGACTCTACCGAGCCGGAGGCGTCGGCCACGGCGATGCCGCGGGCGGCAAGCGCGCCGGCCACGGTGTCGTAGGCTGTTGCAGGCGTGTTGTTGTCGTGCGACAGATGGCAGAGATACACATCGGTAAGGGCCTCGGTATATATTTTGGCGATATAGGCGGCCGTATCCTTGTTGTCCATATGCCCGGTGGCAGATGCGATGCGAGCCCGCAGATAAAACGGGTAAGGCCCGGTGTCGAGCATCTCGCGGTCGTAGTTGGCCTCTATCATCAAGTAATTGGCCATGCGGATATAATGGTCGGCACGCTCGGTTATATAGCCCGTGTCGGTTACCACCACAAATGTTTTCCCGGCGGCGCGGATATGGAAGCCCACGTTGTCGCTGCCGTCGTGGCTCACCTCAAAAGGTGTGATGACAAGAGGACCGGCGGCAAATTCAAATTCCTTGAAAATGGGCGTATGCTTGTCCTTGATGCGGCCCGATATGCTGTGGCGGCGGAGGATTCCGTTGATTATGCGAGGAGTGCAGTAAAGCCGCATCGTCGGCACGGCGCGAAGCAACTTGTAGGCATAGCGCACATGGTCGGTGTGGTCGTGGGTAATGATTATGCCGGCAATCTTGTCTGTGGGTATGCTGTTGCGCTTCAACTCTTTAAGTACGCTCTCGGCATCGACACCCGCATCAATGATAACTCCGCCTTCATTTTTTATTCCGACGTAGGCGCAATTGCCCGACGACCCGCTGCCAAACGACATATATTGCAATTCTCGATGAGACACCAATGATGACGGATCGATTGCATATTCGCGCGCCATGTTGCGGTCCGGCTTTTTCTGTCCGGCACGATGCGCGGCTATTATTTCGGAATACGGGTCGGACGCACCATCGAGGTTTATGTCGATGGTGTCGAAGAGTCCGGGCATGTCGTCGAGTGAGGGCTTATTTTTTCGATGAATTGGCATCAGTTTTTATGAAGAAGGAATATAGTGGGGATTTTGTCGTAATTATATTTGCGTCCTCGCCACCGGGCAATCGGCAACGTTACAATGCTTTGGCCGGGACCGGTGATGTCGGAGGCCACGCAAAGAAGCATGTCAGATGGCAAAGACTCGCACAAAGAGGCTATCAGGCGGTTGTTGCGGTAAGGTGTCTCGATGAAAATCTGTGTCTGCCCCTCCCGTATTATGCGCCGCTGCATTTCTTTCAGCCTTGAAGCCCGGGCACTGTCATCGACCGGAAGATAGCCTGCGAACGCAAACGACTGGCCGTTGAAGCCACTCGCCATCAAGGCCATAAGGATGCTCGACGGCCCTACGAGCGGCACCACCTCATATCCTTTTCGCTGCGCCAAGGCCACTACGTCGGCACCGGGGTCGGCCACTGCCGGGCATCCGGCCTCTGAAATCACGCCCATGTCGAAACCGCGCGACATTGGCTCGAGCATTGCCGCGATGTCTTCGGGGCGGGTGTGACGGTTAAGTTCGAAAAAAGTGCAATCGTCGATCGGAAAATCGGAAATTGCCGAACGCAGGAAACGCCTCGCCGACCTCAGATTCTCGACCACAAAATGACGCACTCCGGAAAGCAGTTCGATATTGCGGGCGGGCATCACATCGGCGGGCGAGCCGGGAGCCTGGCTAAGCGGCACGGGAAAAAGGATTAGACGAGGCGACATGGAGTTGGGAAGTTGGGAAGTTGGGGAGTTGGGAAGTTGGGGAG
>CANRZQ010000246.1 GCA_947644475.1 uncultured Muribaculaceae bacterium | reverse complement strand
GGTATACGAGGCATATTTGCTGTACCAGTAACCGAATACATAAGCCGGGGGGAGGGGTATCTTGCCCGCGATTTTTGTAAAGTCGGACAGTGCTTTCTTATAGTCGTGGCCATAACCGAGGAAATAGATGTCGAGGGCATCGGGGTCGGCGCGCTCGGTCCACCAGTCAAATCCCATTTCCTCGTCGGGGCGTAAGGCGAACGAGTGGCTGCCGTCGGCACGCTTCGCAGCCCAGGAATCGTCGATCACCGCCCAGCCCGAGCGCGACACCAGGCCGTTTTCAAGTTCCTTGCGCTTGTTGTCGCCGTCGCTGCGGTCGAGAGTGCGGCATGTGCCTTTGAGGTTCATGGAGTCCGGCTTGCCGGGATACCATGCGGTGCCATTATCATTTAATGTGATAATGAGATTTTGCGGCGATGCCGGGTCGGTTTCAATCTTCGAATCCTTGCGATATTTCAGGGAAAGTTTGTCGGTGTTGATATACAGGAAAGTGTCGTCTTCCTTTTTCTCGAACTGCGGCACGTCGAGATTGCGGTTTACCACGGCGAAAGTGGCCTTGTCTTCAAAGACGCCCTTGTCGCTGTATTCGATACGGATCATTTCAGGTGTGAGCACCGTGAAGCGGGCATTGCCGGAAATGATTGTTGCCTCGGGTTTAGACTGCGGATTGTCCTGTGCAAATGCACCGCATCCGGCGATAAGAAGCGTCAGCGCGGTGACGCTTCCTTTCTTCCATGCCTTAAATTTTTGGTTCATGATTATTGATTGGATTTAAGAGTTTTGGCAAAGATAGCACAATATAATTAAAAACACATTATATTTGAAATAAAAAAGTAGATTGAAGGAAGTGCTATTAATTTAAAGCACAATAGATTGTGCGTTTGCTGCTTATTGAAGAATGTAGTTGTTTTCAAGACCGGAAAATCCGCTTTCAGACTATTGTTTGCCGGAATGGAGAATAAAAAATAACAAAAATTCACTATAATTTTTAACAATTAACAATTTAATTATTGAAAAAATAATTTGTATCTTTGCCTTCGGAATGATACATCGCTTGTTTGTCGTAATATTTTTTATGGTTGCCTTAACTCAGGCTGTTTTGGCCGGAGGGCAAAATTTGACTGACTCACTTTTGAATCAGTTAGACGAGGCCATAGCCAACCGTGAGACATATCTCGCACGCCGTGAGTCGGTGCTGGCCGGGCTGCGCGACAGTCTGTCGTCGGCGAAGGACGACAGGGTCCGTTTCGATATACTCGGCGCGCTATTTGGCAATTATCATTCTTTCAACTCCGACTCCGCTTATGTGATGGCCCAGCGACGGTTATCGCTGGCACATAAGATCGGCGACAATAACCTGGTATTGAACGCGATGCTGAACAAGGCCAACATATTGAGTCTGGTAGGCATGTACCATGAGTCGCTGGCGGTTGTCGACTCGGTGTCGTACGACGCGTTGCCCGACTATCTTCACGCATATTATTTCCATACGAAGCGCAACCTGTATGGAAATCTTGCGAATTTCGCCGTTTTCCCCACCGAAAGAGAGCATTATGAGCGGCTTACCGATGAATTCTGCGACTCGCTTCTTCGTGTCAACGACCCGACGTCGGTGTTCCATGTCCTTATCAAGGCCGACCAGCTGAATGTGCACAACCGTCCGCAGGAAGCCTTGTCGCTGCTTGAAGGGTTTATAAAAGAAAACGATCTGTCGGAGCACGAGCTGGCCATATGTGCCTATACGCTGTCGGAATCCTATGAGCGTCTCAACGACAGGGCGAACCAAAAGAAGCAGTTGCTTATCTCGGCCATCTCGGATATGAAAACGGCAGTAAGAGAATATGTATCGCTTCGCCAACTTGCGCTCTTGCTCTATCAGGAAGGCGATCTTGAACGGGCCTACCGTTTCCTTACAATTGCAGTTGATGATGCGGCAAAGAGCAATTCACGTCAAAGGACCATTGAATTGAACGACTCCTATCCTATGATCAACCGGATATATGTCGAGACGGTGCATAACCAGAAAAAGACATTGGAGCGCACCATATTTATTATAACAATATTGTCGGTGGTGTTGATATTGCTTTTGTTCTATATGCGCAAGCAGATGCATAAGATTGCCGACGGCCGCCGAAAGGTGGAGGAGGCCAACAACAAACTCAGCGAATTGAACACGCAGCTTACGGCCTCGAACAACCGCCTCAATGAATTGAATCTGCGCCTTACCGAAACCAATGACAAACTGAACGAGCTGAACCGTCAATTGCTCCACTCAAACACTAAATTGCAGGAGGCTTACAGTGCGATAGCCGAGATTTCGGAATTGAAAGAGGTGTATATATGCCAGTATATGGACCAGTCGTTGCAGCACATCGAGATGCTCGAGACTTACCGCAAGTCGATAGCCAAACTTGTAAACAGCGCAAAATACGACGACTTGAAAAAACTGGTTAAATCGACAAAGGCCGTTGAGGATGAACTTAAAGCATTCTACGACCAGTTCGACAAGACCTTCCTCAATCTGTTCCCGACATTTGTGGAGGATTTCAATGCGTTGCTTTTGCCGGAGGAAGCAATTGTGCCGAAGAAAAGCGGTACGCTCAACACCGAATTGCGGATATTCGCCCTAATCCGTCTTGGAATCACCGACAGCGATAAGATTGCCAAATTCCTCCGATACTCCCTCACCACAATATATAACTATCGCACAAGAGTGCGCAACAAGGCCAAGGGCGACCGCAACAGCCTGGAAGCGGAGGTGGCAAAAATCGGAGGCCACTCATAAGCATTAACGTTTTTACGTCGGATTTACGTGAATTACGTGAATTAAACCAATTTCATGGATTGAAGGTCAATCATTTATCTGCGGACGCACGAACCGTGCAATGCTGTTCAAATAAGGACGTATCATAGAATCGCGTAGCGATTCAAGAAAGTAGCCGTGGGTGAGGGAGTGGCGGAGCCACGACCGAAACCCACGGAAAAAGGTTGTCGACCACCGGGGGTTTTGGAGCGGAGGCCGGCCGGAGCGTTCGGCTATGCCAACCGTGATGCAGAACGCTACGCTGTCGCTCGCTCCGATACCACGGGTTGATACAATTCGCATTACCGGGGGTTGCGCTTCCGCTCCACCCCCGGCTACTTTCTTGAAGCGCATACGCGCTTCTTCTCCTTAGCGATAGGTTATTTGAACCGCATTGCACGGCTTGTGCATCTGATATTTATTTTTCACCGTGAGACCAGTCTAAAACCACTATATATTTCGACCGCTATTTTTGAGTTAAAATGTTGATTTTCAATAATGTTTTCGTTGAGAATCACTACTTTTTGAATACATGGCATTGACACGCGTGTGGCATGACCCTAACTTTGCGGTCAGAAACCAATTAAAAACTAATATCACGAAAATGGAAAAGTTAAATCTACCATTGAAAATCCGGGCTTTTATGCTGCTGGTGATGTCGGCGCTCACAATGTCGGCTCAGCAGATAAGCGTATCGGGTACGGTCAGCGATTCCACAGGGGAGCCGCTGATAGGTGTCAGTGTCACGGTGGCCGGAACAAAGGCCGGTGCGATAACCGACATTGACGGCAACTACGGCCTTACGGTCGATGCAAAAGCAACACTCCGTTTTACATATGTGGGCTACAAGCCCCTTGATGTGGCGGTGAAAGGCAGAAAAACCATCGATGTTGTGATGGAAGAAAACTCCGAGGTGCTCGATGAAGTAGTGGTAATCGGCTACGGCACCATGGACAAGAAAGAACTCACCTCTGCCATATCGCACGTAAGCGAGAAAGACTTCCTCACGGTAAGTTCGCTCGACCCGTCGATGATGATTCAAGGCAAGGTGCCGGGCGTGTCAATCACCAATACCGGCGCCGGCGACCCCAACAACCAGGCGAGCATCCAGATTCGCGGCGTGTCGTCGCGTTCGGCAGGCCTTGGTCCTCTGATTGTGATCGACGGTGTGCCCGGCGGCAACCTCACCAACATCAACCCTAACGACATCGCGTCGTTCGACATCCTTAAAGACGGTGCGGCCTCGGCTATCTACGGCACGCGCGGCTCCAACGGCGTAATTGTTGTCACCACCAAGAAAGGCAGCAAGGACGGCAACACACATACATCCTATTCCGGCACGCTGGCCTGGGATGTGG
>CANRZQ010000245.1 GCA_947644475.1 uncultured Muribaculaceae bacterium | reverse complement strand
ACCAGGCTCCCGCCACACGCTTCATCATCACCGCCAAGAACGTGGGCTCTCTCTCCGGCAAAATCACCAATGAAGCCACAGGCGCACCGGTTAAGGCCACTGTGTCGGTGCCTGCCTATGAAGGAATGGCCACCACTACCGACGCCGACGGCAACTACCATTTCACATATGTGCCCGTAAGTGCCACCACAATCCACATCGAGGCCCAGGGCTACAACCCGGCAGACGCTGAGGTGGCCATCGCCGACGGTGCCGCCACCGTAAAGGACATCGCGCTCCGCCAACTCGCCAAATACACCCTTAAAGGCTCAGTCGTCACCGACGACACCGAAGCCGGAGCCGCCGGAGCGACAGTATCGCTATCAGGCTACGAGGAGATTACCGTCACCGCCGACGACAAGGGCGTGTTTGAGTTCCCCGAAGTATATTCCGGCAAATACTACTCTCTGAAAATTGAGTATCCGCTCTACGATATTTATACAGCCATCATCAACTTCGAATCGGAAGGCACCGAGACCCTCGACGCTATCACCGTAGAGCGCAGCCGCATCGCCGCCTACGGCGTCACAGCCGAGAAAGCCGCCGACGGCTCCGCCATCACACTCTCATGGCTCGACCCGCTCAGCCGCACAGCCGAGCCCGGCATCAAGAGCATAGGCACGCCCAAAGGACAGAAATACACAGGCGGCGACTACTCTTCCGAGGACTACAACATAGGCCATGCCTTCACTGCCGCCGACCTCTCGGAGCAGAAAATGGAAGGCCTCGTGGTGAAGGCCGTGCGCGTATGGCTGCAAGCCGACAAAGGCCAGTTTGAAGCCTGCGTATGGGAAGGAACACGCGACGCCAACGTCAAGATTGCATCGCAGCCCCTCACGCTCGACATGATCAGCCCCGAAGGCGGCTGGGTGGAAGTAGCGTTCGACCATCCCGCCGAACTCCACGCCGGCAAGAACTACATAGTAGGCCTCCATCTCAAAGGCGCATCCAATAATGGCTCGGCATCATCAGTAGTCGGCACCGACAACGGCTCCACCATCTACGACGGCAACAACCTCAAATGGGGCGATGACATTTACAGCAACGGCTACAACTACTGGTGCATCGAGGCCGTGTGCGGAATTCCCGGCACCGATCTCCCGATCGCGGCCAACGAAAACGCTCCCGCTTGCTCATACAACATCTACCGCGCCAACATCGACGCCCCCGACGCATGGACCCGCATCACGCCTGCTCCCATCAGCGACACATCGTCGACCGACACCGGCTGGTCGTCGCTCGTATCCGGCGACTATATCTACGCCGTGACTGCCGTGTACCACAACGGCGAGTCGCAGGCGGCTTACTCAGAGACGCTGTCGCGCAGCATCGACACCGACGCCGGCGTAAGCGCATTTATCTCGCCCGCCAAGAGCGTGGAGACACGCGAGAGCGTGGAAGTCACCGTCAAAGTCACCAACTTCGGCGAGAAACCCGTCGGCAACTTCACCGTCGGCGTCCGCATCAACGATGAGGACGCTCCCCGCGCCACCGCGACATGCACCGCCACCCTCAACAAAGGCGAATCCGCCGAAATATCACTCGGCACCGTAGCCCTTGCCCCGGGCGTGGAAGTGCTCAAAGCCTTCACATCGCTCGAAGGCGACGAGAACCCCGCCAACGACATGCTCACATTCACCGTGCCCAACAACGAGAACATCGAACTCATGGGCTACCGCTGGGACGCCATGGGCTATGCCGGAGTGATGAAAGTGCAGACAAACGACCCCGAATCGGCCGAATATCTCCTCGAACTCATCCCCAACGACGCCCTCATCTACGCGGCAGAGCATGTCGCAGGCAAATATTACGCCTACACTGCCACCTGGTATGGCCTCCCGGTCGACTTCGTGACTCTCGACGCCAAGAACTGGACGCTTGAAAGCGCAGTGCCGACAGAGGCATATTTCCTCGACATGACCTACGATTATCAGACATCAACAATGTACGGCGTGGCCGTTACCGACGCTGCCGTCGTGCTTGCCACCGTCAACCTCGAGGACGGCTCCATGACCGAGATAGCCCCGCTCTCAACCGTGGTACGCACCCTTGCCGCCGACCTCGACGGAAACCTCTACGGCGTGTCCGACGACGGCAAACTCTACTCTATCGACAGCGCATCCGCCGCCATGACCGAAATTGGCGACACCGGCATGGGCAGCGTCACTTACCTGCAATCCATGGCCTTCGACCACAACACAGGCCGCCTCTTCTGGGCCCACACATCCACATCGCTTTCCGGACGCCTCCACGAAATCGACCCGGCAACAGGCAAGGCCACAGAATACGGCACCGTCATGAAAGACAAAATCGACCCGACCGAACTCGTCGGCCTCTACACCGCCTACGAGCATAAGAGCGACGCCATCGGCAGCATCAACGCCGGCACGGCCTCCCTGTCGGTATCGGCCGACGCCGACGGCATCGTCACCGTGTCTGCCCCCGAAGGCGCCAAACTCACCGTTTACAATGCCGCAGGCAGCGTGGTCTACACCTCAGCCGTAGCCGCCGGCTCCACCAAGGTTGCCGCAACCACAGCCCCCGGCGTATATGCCGCCGTAGCCACCGACGCATCAGGCGCGAAAGCCGTAGCCAAGTTCGCAGTGAAATAATATTTCATTCCGCCATAGAAAAATCGCCCGCCGCAATTTATGCGACGGGCGATTTTTTGATGTTGGGCCAATTTTTATGCCTTGGCTTTCTTGCCTGTGAGGAAACGCTGCCTGAGCCACTCGCGCGTCGGCTCGTCGTAGAGTTTTAACGCCGCCCAGGCCACGCCAAGCGAAAGGATGAAAACGCAGGCACCGACAAAAATATGTATCGACAGAGGATAGTCGGCATGACGCTGCGCCCAGTTCATCTGCAAATAAATCAGCGGATAGTGGGTGATGTAGAGCGGATACGAAATCGCGCCCAGGAATTTGCACCAGGCCGTGGTGCGCCGGTCGGTTGTCTCGCTGCCTGCGCCGGCAACCACGATGAGCGGGAATAGCGCAATCACAGCCAGAGTGCCGTAAAGGCCGTTGGCCCATCCGAACTCACCTTTGCCCACACACGGCCACGCCAATATCACGGCCACGGCAAGCGAGCACCACCAGAAGCCGCCGCGCAGGCGTATCTTCCAGCCGATGCGCGAAAGCAGCAGCCCCATGAAGAACGGATAGAGCAGACGCGTAACCGCTATGTAAAGCTGGTCCGCAGTAAGCCCCCAGCCGCCAATAAACGTGTAGGCAGCCCATTCGCGGGCTTTGAGGACGCCCCACATGTCGAAATTCATGCCCACATCCACCGTCATGCACCCCGCCAGGATAACGAATATGGCAAGCATCGTCTTCGAGAACCGGCGGATAAACAGCGCGTAAAGGATATTGGCCACATATTCCCACATCAGCGACCAGCAAGGGCCGTTGAGCGGATAAGTCTCAGCCCAGCCGCGCAGGTCCCACCACGGGCTAAGCGGAATAAGCACCAGGCCGGCGAGCGTCACCGCCAGCAATTTCCACAACTCGGTCTGCGGCATAAGATGAAAACTCGGGGCATCGCCGAAGAAGAACAAAAGCGTGCCGAAGAGTGTGCCGAAAATCACCATAGGATGCAGGCGCACGATTCGTCGCTTGAAAAATCCCCACAGTCCCATTTTGCCAAAACGGTCGTCGTAGGCATAGCCTATCACATAGCCCGAAAGCAAGAAGAAGAAGTCGACGGCCAGATAGCCGTGGTTGATTATCTGCTCGGTCGGACCCTTGGAATAAGTCTCAAAGAGATGAAACGCGACCACCATCATGGCGGCCACGCCACGAAGCCCGTCGAGAATTTCATATCTCGGTTTAGAAGCAAGGTAAGTCATTAACGATAAATATAAAGTATAAGTGATGAAGGATTATTTTTCTGCAAAAATACGCATAAAAATCGATGCCCGCTTGCTCACATGTTTAAATAATTTGCATATACCCGGATTTTTCAAGTTTCGCATGCATATAAGTGTGTACTAAAAATGAATTAACGTATACAAAATTGTCGCAGAGCGACAATCTCTTAGGTAACCCCCGGCTTCAGCCGTGGGGTGCGGAATGTACCAACAAGCGGTGTGGCGGAGCCACACTCTATAAATGCAGCCACAGGCAAGAGTGTGGCTCC